>JANPCT010000301.1:0-2432 GCA_031431095.1 Acidobacteriota bacterium
GCGGCAATCTCACCGTCACCGTCGTCGGACCGACGAAGACCAATCTCGACAATCTCAAGACCGACTGGCTGGACTGGCTGGACACGCACGAGGGGCCGCTCTCGACCGGCGACCCGTTCCTCGCGGCCATGGCCGATCAGAGCAAGCCGAATCTGAGCAGCATCATGCTCCACGTCAAAGACGATGCGGGGAAGACGGTGCTGTTCACGGGCGATGGACGCGGCGATCACCTGTTGCAGGGTCTGGCTCAAGCGAACCTGCTGTCCCCGAACGGAACGCTGCACGTCAACGTCTTCAAGCTGCCGCATCATGGCAGCGATCGCAACGTCACCAAGACCTTCTTCAAGAAGGTGACGGCCGACGAATACATCGCGTCCGCGAACGGCAAGGACGGCAATCCGGATTATTCGACCTTGAGCTGGCTGATCGCGGCGGCGAAGGAACAGAATCGCCGGATCATCATTCACGTGACCAACACGACAAAGTCCACTGACGACATCCAGGCGGATTTCGATCCGCAGACCTTCGGCTACACGCTGAACGTGCGGCCGGCGAACCAGCCGGCCATCACGCTCAAGCTGTCGTAGCTGCCTCTCGCGGGAGCGCCAACGGCCGGACGTCGTCGCCTGCGATGGGATCGATCGCAAATGGCGACGATCAGACTGGATCGAGGCGCAGGTTCGTCGCCACGTCACACGCCGATCCGCATCTGCGTGCCCTACGACCGGTGGCGCGCGCCTGCCCGACGCAGAACTAGGCGGGTCTGCGCTTGATAAGTGCGAACAGGGCGAGGAAACCAGGCGCGAAAGCGAAGGCCCACGCGCCGAAGTGGACGAGCAGGCTGGGATGCGCGGCTTCGTGGATCCAGATGTCGGAAATCAGGTAGAACGCGAAGCCTGACAGCAGCGCCGCGAGCCCGCCGCGCTTCCCCGCCGCGCCGACTGTCTCGCCGCGCGCGAGCTGCCGCTGCAACAGCGCGAACAGCAGCCACAGCAGCATCCAGGCGGGAAACAACGCGCCCCAGCGAAGCGACGGGGCCAGCGCGTAAAACACGCCGGCGGCGGCCACCCCGATCAGCAGCCCAGCGGTCGCTGCCAAAGCCGGTCTGCCGGCACGGAAACCGATCGCCAGCCCGATGCACAGGCACATGGCTGCGCCGTGGATGACCCCTTTCACGACGGTGTGGTGCACGTGGAACGCAGCCCAGACGAAATCGCCGAACGTCATCACCGCGGCTAGCGCGAGCGAGGCGGCAATCGCGTAAAGCATGGTGTCGCCGTGATTCTACTCCGCGGCATGCACGTGCGATGACGCGGATTGTGCGACGTTGCTCGACGCGGGTGGGACCCGGACGAGTGCTCGGGCGTGCTATGGGCGCCGGAACCAACGTCCGCCGCGCCCGCCTGCCGCCGACGAACGAGCAGGAGCGGCGTCGGGATTCAGGCGCGGCCGTGCAATGCGATCGGCAGGACGGCGGCGAAGCGCGTGAAATCTGCATCCGTCGTCAGGATCGGCAGCTCGCGGCGCTCGGCGGCGGCGCAGATGAGAAAATCCGTATTAGAGCCTTGCACGCCGCGCCGCCGGCAGGTGTTGAAATGTTCGGCCGCGCGTTCGAAGTCGGCTGACTCGAGTGGCTCGTCGCTGAATGCGTGCAAGTGCTCGCGCAGTAGCGCGAAGCTCTCCACGGTCCGCACGCCGCTCAGCAACTCCTGCCGAATTGGTCCGATGATCGCGACGCGTCCTTCGTCGATGAGCGAGCGCAGCTCGGCCACGGCGGGATCCGGTCCGCTACGCGAGCGGCGCAGTGCCAACGACCACACCGACGTATCGACGAGGACCTTCACCCGCGCCGCCGCTGCTTCTTGTGGTCGTACTTGGGATCGAACTTTATGGAGCCGAACAGGCGAGTGATCCCCGCCTGCTTTCGTCGCGCGACGTATTCGCGCAACGCCTCGGTGACAGCCTCTTTCTTGGTCTTCCGTCCACCCGCGGCCACGGCCGCGTCTACGAGCGCCGGGTCCAGATCAAGGTTCGTCGCCACTCACACACTATATCACACACCTTGATGTGTGGACCAGCCCCCCGGTCTTCGCTAGCCCGCCGTTTTGACCGAGGATTTGGCGAACTGTGCTCGTTGCGCGTAGCGTATGGCGACCGCACCCTGACAATAGAGGCCCCGTTCGCTATGACCGTGACCGTACCATCCGCTGGGCGTGCCCAGAGACTCCTCTCCCTCGACGTCGTCCGCGGGATCACGATCGCCTTCATGATCATGGTCAACAACAACGGTGGCAGCGGCTCGTGGGGCTTCATGAACCACGCCGACTGGAACGGACTGACCGCGACCGATCTCGTGTTCCCGACGTTCGTGTTCGTGATGGGCGTGTCGGTGGTGTTTGGCCTCGAGGCGAGGCTGGCGCTTGGTGCGGCGC
>JANPCT010000302.1:0-10343 GCA_031431095.1 Acidobacteriota bacterium
CCAGGAAAAAGCCCTCAGTCGCGGCCGACGCCTAGGCTCAGGGTGCTGAAAAAGTGGCGGTCTCGGAGTTTTCCGCCTGAAGGCGGAAACTACAGGAACTTCAACTAAGGGCTACAGGAACTCCGACTAAGGGCTCTGTAGTTTCCGCCTTTAGGCGGAGTTTACTTTCTCTCCTCCAGTCCAGTCCGCCTGGTCAACCGGGCGGTGCTGGCGTCACGCCGCGACCTGATTCTCGAGCGTCAGAGCACCGATGGTGATCCGTACCGAGTCGCCAGGCCGCAGGGAAAAGGTATCGGGCGGCACGATGCCTGTACCCGTCATCAGCAGGACGCCTTGTGGGAAATCCAGCTCCAACCGCAGGCAGTCGACGAGATCCTGCAGTCCCCTTTTCAACTGCGAGGTATGAGTGACGCCCTCGAACAGAGATTGACCCGACCGAATCACCGTGAGGTTGACGGCGAGATCCTCCATCGCCTCGGCGCCGCACAGGGAGATCCCCGGCCCGAGCGCGCAGGAACCGTTGTAGACCTTGGCCTGCGGCAGGTAGAGCGGATTCGCACCTTCGATATCGCGCGACGACACATCGTTGCCGGCGCAGAATCCCACGATCTCGCCGCCGGCGTTCACAATGAGCGTCAGCTCCGGCTCCGGGACGTTCCAGTGGCTGTCGCGCCGGATGCGGATTGGCATCTGATGTCCCGCGACACGCCAGCCGGTGGCCTTGAAGAACACCTCGGGACGTTCTGCCTCGTACACCATCGCATAGACGTCCTTGACGGCCGACTCCGCTTCTCGTGCCTCGCGACTTCGTAAATACGTGACGCCGGCAGCCCACACCTCGGTCGAACTGTCGAGGGGCGCGAGCGCTGCTCCCGAGACTGGCTCATGCGTCGCAGCACTCTCGAGGAAGGTAGCCATTCGGGCGCGCGGTAACTCGAGCAGCTGGCCAAGATGGAAACTGCCGGCCAGTCCTCGTCCGTCCACTGCCCAACGCGGACCGGCGGCTGTCTGATGTCTCGTCAGGTATGACACGTGTTCCTACGGCTGCCGCGCGCGAGCGGCCTGGAAATAGAGGACGCATTTGTCGCGCCACGCGGCCGCATCCCCGGACTGCCGCCGTAGCTTTGCCAGCACTGCCTGGTAGCGCGCCTCGTCGATTCTGCCGTGCAGCGAGGTCCAGCGCCGCTCGAGCCCCCTGGCTTCCTCCGCGCCGCGGCCGTACCAGAACGCGATCTCGGCCCAGAGCGTGCGGCCGGATTTCATGCGGTAGTCCCACGGCAGCCGGTGAAACCAGAGGAGGAGATCGTCCGGAGTGGTGGCGGGATCGCTCCACAGCTTACCCAGCGGCGGCGGATATTGCGCGACGGCATTGCTGCCGCGTCCGGTTCGATCGAAGCCGATGCCACTCGCGTCGGCCCGGTGGTAATAGGTTGCCGACCAGTCGGCGCGCCGGGCATCCGTGTTCTCCGGCATCGGCGCGTAGTGATCGCCGCCGATCAAGTGGTGCAGTCCGAGCGGCATCGTGTAGTGCACGTAGGCCTCGCGCGAGTCGAGCATGATCGAACGGATCGTGGCCACGACATCAGGCGCCGAACCCCAGGTCATACGGATCCATTCATCCGCGATTTCCGCGGCATTCAGTTCCGGATTCCACGCGAGCCGTCCGAACGCATACCAGTTCGCCTGCCCGAAATCATGGCCGGTCCAATTGGTGTCGCGGCCGGTATTCGCGACGCCCGCGATACCCGTCTCCCGCTTTCCATCGCTGGACCCGTCGATGGTGGTGAAGACGGGGGAGCCGGGGCCGTCGGCATACGTTTCGGCGCGCAGGAACTCCGTCCACATCGGCGCCAGATAGACGAGATGGTTCGACTGCCCGAGGTATTCCTGCGTGATCTGCAGCTCGGCCATCAACGGCGTCTGCGCCATCGCGCCGAACATCGGATGGAACGGCTCACGCGGCTGAAAGTCGAGCGGCCCGTTCTTGACCTGCGCGAAAACGTTGGCGTGGAACCGGCCGTCGAGCGGGACGAATTCCGCGTACGCGCGCTTGACGCGGTCCGCGTCGACTCCGGCGTTGTAGACAAACGCGCGCCACATGACGATACCGCCGTGCGGCGCGACCGCATCGGCGAGCACGTTGGCCCCGTCCGCGTGCGTCCGGCCGTAATCCTGCGGTCCCGGCTGCCCCTCGCTGTTCGCCTTGACGACAAAGCCGCCGAAGTCGGGGATCAGCCGGTAGATTTCGTCCGCCTTCTCGCGCCACCATCGCGCGACTGCGGGGTCGAGCGGGTCATTGGTGTCGAGACCGCCGATCATCCGCGGCGCCGCGAAGTTCGCTGCGAGGTAGACGCGGATGCCGAACGGCCGAAGAACACCCGCGATAGACGACGCCTTCTGCAGCAACGGAGCGGTCAGCGATTGCGGGTTGGCGTTGACGCTGTTGATGACGGCGCCGTTGATCCCTATCGACGCGTTGGCGCGGGCGTAGTCACGGACGCGTTCCTCGTCGTGATCCGGCCACCACAACGATCGGCCGGCATAGCCGCGCTCGATGCTCCCGTCAAGGTTGTCCCAGTGATTCAGCAGCCGCCGCGCCAGCCGGGGGCGGCTCTCGACGTCGAGCCGATCGAGTGGCTGCCCGGTCTGGATCAGGCGCAGGAAATGGAAGGTTCCGTACAAGGCGCCGCTGTCCCCGCTGGACGCGACGACGGTGGCGGCATGTCCGGCGATCGTGACCGAACGGATGACATAGCCTTCACGACCGAGCCTCGCGAGCACAGCGGTCCAGTCAAGTTCCGCAATCAGCGGAGACGAGGCGGGAGTGCCGATCACCACTGCGCCGTCTGCGCGCGGGCGCACGACGCGCGGCACCGCCCGTCCGAGAAATCCGAGCGATGCGCGTTCGAGCTCGCGTGCGATGACCGCACCGGTCGGCGTATCGAGGGACATGACCAGCGCTGTGAGCGTGCGTTGCACCGCCACGTGCTGCGCCTGATTCGCCGGGGCTGTATAGCGCAGCCACAATCGCGAACCGGTTTCGGCGCGCAGGAAGGCAGGCCACAGGAGAAGCGTCGCCGCGACGGCGATGACGGTGAGTTCGCGGTGGAGACGCTGCAGGCGTGTCACAGTGTTACCAGTCGTGCATCGTGCCGTCGAGCCGACGCGCAACCGGCAGACTCGCGCGCTGATACGGGAAGGTCGCGGCCAGGGCGCTGTCGATATCCACCCCCAGTCCGGGCGCATCGCCGGGATGCATCATCCCACCGGCGAACGTGTAGGCGTGGGAAAAGACGCGCTCGGTCTCGTCCGAATGAGGCATGTACTCCTGGATGCCGAAGTTGTGCACGCTCAAGTCGAAGTGCAGCGCCGCCGCCATGCACACGGGGCTGAGATCGGTCGCGCCGTGCGATCCGGTGCGGACGGCGTGCAGCTCGGCAAGCGCCGCGATCTTCCGCATGTGACTGAGGCCGCCCGCATGCACCACCGTCGTCCTGATGTAGTCGATCAGTTGTTCCTGGATCAGCTGACGGCAATCGTGAATCGAGTTGAACACCTCGCCGGCGGCGAGCGGCGTGGTGGTGTGGTGGCGGACCAGCCTGAAGCTTTCCTGGTTCTCCGCCGGGGTTGGATCCTCCATCCAGAACAGCGCGTAGGGCTCGAGGGCGCGGCCCAGCCGGCCCGCCTCGATCGGCGTCAGCCGGTGATGGACGTCATGCAGCAGGTGCACGTCCGGGCCGAGCTCGCGGCGCAGGCGTTCGAACAGGGGCGGCACCGAGGCGAGATAACGTTCGCTGCTCCATGCAGTCTCGGCAATCAGACCGCGCTGCGCCGGTTCGTAGCGGCCGTCCTTGCCGATGCCGTAGGTACGGGCAAGTCCGGGCACGCTGCATTGGACGCGCACTGCTTTGTAGCCCTGCGCCACGTATCTGCGCGCGGAGTCGAGGGCGGCGTCGATGCTGTCGCCGCTAGCGTGGCCGTAGACCATGACGCCTTCCCGCGAGGCGCCGCCGAGCAACTGGTAGACCGGCGCGTTCAGCGCCTTCCCCTTGATGTCCCATAGGGCCGTGTCCACGGCGGCAATCGCCGTCATCGTCACCGGTCCACGGCGCCAATAGGCGCCTTTGTAGAGGAACTGCCAGATGTCCTCGATACGCCGGGCGTCGCGGCCGATCAGCGCGGGCAGGAGGTGTTCTTCGAGGTAGCTGGCGACGGCCAGTTCGCGTCCGTTCAGCGTGGCGTCGCCAAGGCCATGGATTCCATCCTCGGTTTCCATTCTCAGGGTGACGAAGTTGCGCCCAGGGCTGCACGTGATGACGGTTCCCCCAGTGATCTTCATGGTGCTGTCGTCATGAATCTGTTGTCGTCATGCACGTGACCGTCCGCAGTCGGAAGCGCGGATGATAACGCATGCGGGATCAGAACGGCAGCATGGGTTCTTCGGGCTCGAACGGCGCCGAGGGGTCTTCGAGGTTGTGCACGCTCACCCCGAGAAGGCGCACCGGGCGTGAGGCTGCGTCCGTGCGTTCCAGCAGCTTGACCGCGCGCTGGGCGATCTCCTCGCCGTCCCTGGTCGCCGGGCTCCTCGAATGGCTGCGGGTGATGGTCGTGAAATCGGAATAGCGGACCTTGATCGTCACGGTGCGGCAGAGCAGGGCGGTCTTGGCCAGCCATGCCGCGGCGTCGCGCGCCATGGCGTCGACTTCCTGCCGGATCTCGTTGATATCCGTCAGATCCTGGGCGTAGGTGTTCTCGCTGCCGGACGATTTCGTCTCGCGATTCGGTTCGACGGGCCGATCGTCGATGCCGTTCGCGAGCTGGCGCAGCCATTCCGTCCAGCTGCCGACGGCGTCGCGGAGGAGCTGCTCGTCCGCGGTGCGCACGTCGACCAGCCGCTCGATGCCGCGCTCCCGGAGGCGGGCTGCCGTGACCGGCCCGACGCCCCACAACGCGTCCACCGGCAGCTTTTGCAGGAACCTCTCGACGCGCTCCGGCGCGATGACCGTCAAGCCATCCGGTTTCTTCCAGGCAGAAGCGATCTTCGCCAGGAACTTGTTCGGCGCCACACCGGCCGACGCGGTCAGCCCCGTCGCCTCGCGAATCTTCGTCTTGAGCCGGAGCGCCACAGCCTTGCCGAGGGTCTCGCCCCACGCATTCTCCGTAACGTCGAGATATGCCTCGTCCAGCGACAGCGGCTCCACCAATGGGGTGACGGAGTGGAAAATCTCAAACACGGCGTTCGACGCGGCTTTGTACTTGTTGAAATCGGGACGGACGATGATGAGCTGCGGGCAGAGGCGTAGGGCGCGCGCCATCGGGATGGCGGACTTGACACCAAACACCCGGGCTTCGTAGCTCGCCGCCGCCACCACCCCGCGTTTGTGCGGATTTCCGCCCACCGCCACCGGTTTGCCGCGCAACGAGGGGTTGTCGCGCTGCTCGACCGACGCATAGAACGCGTCCATGTCGACATGGAGAATCCGCCTCATCACGGAGATAGTATGCTCGGCTTCGCTCGGGGAGGCGGCGCGTGGGAAGGCGCAGGTAGAAGGAATGCGAATACTGCTGTTCGTCGCGGCGCTCGTTGGCTCGATGGCGCAGGCCCCGTCGTACCGGGTGGAGATTGAGAAGTACCGGGCCGATCGCCTGGCGGAATTGACGGCGCCGAACGGCTGGCTCGCGGTGCAGGGGCTGTTCTGGTTGCACCAAGGAGCGAACCTCGCTGGAAGCGGTCCGGCCTCCGAGATCCGGCTCCCCCCGAGGGCGCCGAATCGGCTGGGGACGTTCACGCGAAACGAGCGGCACGTGACGTTCACCGCGGATCCTTCCGCAGCGGTGACTGCCGGAGGAAGGCCGGTCACGGCGTTCACCTTCGACCCACGCGACGGCGAAGAGTCGTCGATCACCGTCTCAGGATTGACACTGTTCGTGATCCGCCGCGCCGATCGCGTCGGGCTGCGCATGCTCGATCCGCAGAGCCCGGCCCGCGTGTCGTTCGCCGGCATGAAATACTTTCCCCTCGATCCCGCGTATCAGGTGCGCGCCCGGTTCGTCGCCTATGACAAGCTCAAGCCGGTGCCGGTGCCCAACGTCCTGGGACAACTCGTGCCGATGGACAGCCCGGGTTACGTCGAGTTCACGCTGAACGGACGTCCCTTCCGCCTCGAACCCGTGTACGAGACATCGAAGCACGAGGATCTGTTCTTCATCTTCAAGGACCTGACCAGCCGCAAGGAAACCTACGAGGCCGGCCGCTTCCTCCACGCGCCGCTGCCGTCGGGCGGGGTTGTCGATCTCGACTTCAATCGCGCCTACAACCCGCCGTGCGCGTTCACCGCCTTCGCGACCTGCCCGCTCCCCACGAAAGAGAATCAGCTCGCCGTTCGCATTCCGGCGGGTGAGCTCCGGCATCACGAGCTAGACAGGTTTTAGGCTTTGGGCTTCAGGCTTTGGGCTGTAGGCTCCGGGCCGGAAGAGAACTGATAGTCTCGTGGAATGCAGTACACGCGGCTGGGCTCCAGTGGATTGAAGGTCTCGCGCATCTGCCTGGGAGTGATGACCTATGGCGACCCGGCGTGGCGGCCCTGGATTCTTTCCGAGGAAGCCGGCCGCCCGTTCATCAAGCGTGCGCTCGAACAGGGGATCAACTTCTTCGACACCGCCGACATGTATTCGCGCGGCACGAGCGAGGCGGTGCTCGGCCGGGCACTCAAGGACTTCGCGTCACGCGAGAACGTGGTCATTGCCACGAAGGTCTACCATCCAATCACCGCGGATCCGAACGATCGCGGTCTGTCGCGCAAGCACATCATGGCGGCGATCGATGCCTCACTGTCCCGCCTCGGCACCGACTACGTGGACGTGTACCAGATTCACCGCTGGGATGCCGAGACGCCGATCGACGAAACGCTCCGCGCTCTCGACGACATCGTCCGGAGCGGCAAGGCGAGGTACATCGGCGCGTCCAGCATGATGTCGTGGCAGTTCATGAAGGCGCTCGCAGCCGCCGATCGCCATGGCTGGACGCGATTCGTGTCCATGCAGAACCACTACAACCTTGTGTATCGCGAGGAAGAGCGCGAGATGCTGCCGCTGTGCCGCGAGGAGGGGATCGGCGTGCTGCCCTGGAGTCCGCTCGCCAGGGGATTTCTCGCTGGAAACCGCAA
Organism: Acidobacteriota bacterium; assembly: GCA_031431095.1. GTDB lineage: Bacteria > Acidobacteriota > Vicinamibacteria > Vicinamibacterales > 2-12-FULL-66-21 > JAICSD01. The sequence goes on from JANPCT010000302.1 coordinate 7,167, forward strand.
ACGCGGCAGCCCGCGCGATGCGACCCCGCGCGAACAGTCCGACAGTTTCGCGCACGACCTCTACTACACCGACGCCGACTACGACGTGGTGGATGCGGCCATCGAGGTGGCGTCGGCACGCGGCGTCAGCCCGGCGCAAATCGCGCTGGCCTGGCTCCTGCGCCAGCCGGGAGTCACCGCGCCAATCGTCGGCGCGTCGAAAATGGAGCAACTCGATCAGGCGATCGCGGCGCTGGACATCACGCTGACCGATGACGAGAGCAGGCGGCTCGAAAAGCCGTACTCGCCGCATCCCGTCCTCGGGATGTAACCGCCGCGTTCGCTCAGGAAACACACACCCGTTCACAATCTCGCCAGCTCCTTTTCGAATCCGTCGGCCATGCCGGTGAACGCACGCCAGGCGCGGCCCAGCGCCTGCTGGCCGGCCGCATCGAGCAGATAGTGCCGCCGCCGGCGTCCGCCCCGTTGGGCCGTGGGAATGCCGATGTAGGACGCGATCATTCCCTTCCTCTCCAGTCGTCCGAGCGTCATGTAGACCGTCCCGACCGAGGCGTCGCGGCCGGTGCGCTCGCGGATCTCGCGCCTGATGGACGCCCCGTAGGCGCCGTTGCCAAGCCGCACCAGGGCGAGCAGCACGAAATGTTCGAACTCGCCCACAACCGGCGCGTAGTAATCGCGCGCCCGAGTATCATTCACATCGTTATATATATCATGCGATCTCGGCTGGTATTTGTTTCTTGCGGTGGAAGGCCCGGCCCGACCATAATCAAAAGCTTGCCGGGTCCGCACGGGCCCGCTTTCAAAAGGACCACCACCAACATGGGCTCTGCATCGTCGAACGACGCCATCCGCAACATCAATGAGTACGGGACTTCGCTGCGCAATACCGTGGTGGGTCCCCATCCCAAGGCCAGTGACGAATTCGGGTCGCTGACGTTCAACGAGGAAGTGCAGCGGGCCCGCCTTCCGAAGGACGTCTTCCGCTCCCTGCGGCGCGCCAGCGCCCATGGCGAGGCGCTCGATCCGAACGTTGCCGACATCGTCGCCAGCGCGCTGAAGGACTGGGCCGTCGAGCATGGCGCCACTCACTACACACACTGGTTCCAGCCGATGACCGGCATCACCGCCGAGAAGCACGACTCGTTTCTCAACCCGACGCCCGACGGTCGCGCCGTCGCCGAATTCAGCGGCAAGGAGCTCGTTCGCGGCGAGCCCGACGCGTCCAGCTTTCCCTCGGGCGGCATGCGTTCAACCTTCGAGGCGCGCGGCTACACCGCGTGGGACCCGACGAGCCCGCCCTGGCTGCTGATGTCGCCGCTCGGTGCGACGCTGGTCATTCCCACGGCGTTCGTCAGTTGGACCGGCGATGCGCTCGACAAGAAGACGCCGCTCCTCCGCTCGCAGGAGGCGCTCTCGAAACAGGCAGTGCGGATCCTGAGGCTGTTCGGATCAAAAGCACAGCGCGTGATGACGACCTGCGGGCCCGAACAGGAATATTTCCTGATCGACCGCCAGTTCTACTTCAACCGGCCCGACCTGATTAACGCCGGCCGCACGCTGTTCGGCGCGCGGCCGCCGAAGGGTCAGGAGATGGAAGATCACTACTTCGGCTCGATCCCCGATCGCGTGCTGGCGTTCATGATGGAGGTCGAGCGCGAGCTGTACAAGGTTGGCGTGCCGATCAAGACGCGTCATAACGAAGTCGCGCCAAGCCAGTACGAAGTGGCGCCGATCTTCGAGAACGCCAACGTCGCCACCGATCACCAGATGATGACGATGGAGATGCTGCGGCGGATTGCGCCGAAGTTCGGCCTGGCGTGCCTGATGCACGAAAAGCCCTTCGCCGGCGTCAACGGCTCCGGCAAACACTTGAACTGGAGCATGAGCGACGAGCTGGGCAACAACCTCCTGAACCCCGGCGACACGCCGCACGAGAACATCCAGTTCCTGGTGTTCTGTGCCGCCGTGCTGCGCGCCGTCAACAAATTCCAGGGTCTGTTGCGCTTCAGCATCGCCAGCGCCGGCAACGACCACCGCCTCGGCGCCAACGAAGCGCCGCCTGCGATCATCTCGATCTTCCTCGGCGACATGCTGACCGACATCTTCCAGCAGGTCGAGAAGGCGGGCAGCGCCAAGACGACGAAGAGCGGCGGCATCATGGACATCGGCGTCAACGTGCTGCCCAAGCTCCCGCGCGATGCCGGCGATCGGAACCGCACCAGTCCGTTTGCCTTTACCGGCAACAAGTTCGAGTTCCGCGCCGTCTCGAGCAACCAGAGCATTGCTCTCCCGAACGTGTGCCTCAACGTCGCCGTGACCGAGTCGCTCGACTACATCGCCACCGAGATGGAGAAGGAGCTGAAGGGCGGCAAGAAGCTGCAAGCCGCCGTCAAGACGCTGCTGACGAAGCTGATCAAGGATAACAAGCGGATCATCTTCAACGGCAACGGCTATTCGGACGACTGGCAGAAGGAGGCCGCCAAGCGCGGGCTGCTGAACCACCGCACATCTGTCGACGCGTACGGCGAGGCGATCAAGCCCGAGGTCACCAGCGCCTTCGAGAAGTACGGCGTGCTGAACGAACGCGAGCTGCACGCGCGCTACGACGTCGCGGTGGAGCAGTACAACAAGACCGTCAACATCGAAGCGCAACTCATGGTGCTGATGGCGAATCGCTACATCCTGCCCGCGGCCTACCGGCACCAGGAACAACTGGCCAACACCGTCGCGGCGGTGAAGGCCGCGGGGGCGACCGCGAAGGAAACCAAACGCGCGCTCGACGAGATCTGCGCGCTGACCGATCGGGCGAAGGTCTGCGTCGACCGGCTGCACGCGCTGCTCGAACACGAGGGGGGCGACGCCGAAAAGCACGCCAGGTATTTCCGCGACAAGGTGATCCCGGCGATGAACGCACTCCGCGAGGTCGGCGATTCAATGGAGAACGCCGTCCCGCAGAGCTTGTGGCCGCTGCCGACCTATCGCGAAATGCTTTTCGTCAAGTAGAGATCGGCGACCGCTGACCCGGGGCGGCGGTATCCGTCGCAGAGTGTCCTACAGTGGTACGCGCGGCCGCTCGATGCGGTCGCGCGCTCCACCCCACCGAAGCGTGCTAACAATCTGAACGCACAATGACTTACGAACCTCGCGCGGCGCCCGCTCATCCCGGCTGCCGGCTTG
>JANPCT010000303.1:0-1850 GCA_031431095.1 Acidobacteriota bacterium
GAACCTGGGGGACCTGGAGGCGATGTATGGCGGCCGGCCGGCCGCACGCCCGCCCGCGGAGCCCGGCGAGTACCTCGAGCCAACCGGCTCGAACGGCATCGCGATCGCCGCCGCGAACACCACCGCTCGACATCCCCTCCTGCTCATCAACCCGCACACGTCCTTCTTCTTCCGCGCCGAAGCGCAGATGACGAGCGACGAGGGGCTGAATGCCTATGGGGCGCTCACGTGGGGACAGTTCTTCATCTACCAGGGCTTCAACGAGCGCGCCGGCTGGATGCACACCTCGAGCGGCGTCGACAACATCGACGAGTACCTGGAAATCGTCACACCCAAGGGGGATGGCTTCACCTACCGTTACAACGGCGAGGAGCGCCCCGTCACCGCGACGACGATCATCGTCCCCTACAGCACCGCCGCCGGCACGGCGCGCAAGCTTTTCACCGTGTATCGCACGCACCACGGTCCGGTGATTCGGAAGGCCGACGGCAGATGGGTCAGCATCCGTTTGATGCAGGAGCCGCTCAAAGCATTGACCCAGTCGTACTCGCGCACCAAGGCGCGGAACTACCGGCAGTTCCGTGAATCCATGGAACTGCACACCAACTCGTCGAACAACACAATCTACGCGGACGCGGACAACAACATCGCCTATTTCCACGCCAACTTCATTCCGCGGCGCGACCCGAAATTCGACTGGGCGCAGCCCGTCGACGGCAGCGATCCTGCCACGGAGTGGAAGCCCGTCCTCTCCATCGACGAATCACCGAACCTGCTGAACCCGCCGGCCGGCTGGTTGTTCAACGCGAACAACTGGCCCTGGTCAGCCGCCGGATCCGACAGCCCCAGGCGCGCCGACTACGCCGCGTACGTCGAGAAGGGAACCGACGAAAGTCCGCGCGGCGTGCACGCGCTGCGCGTGCTGCAAGGCCGCAAGGATTTCACCGTCGACTCACTGATCGCCGCCGCGTACGACAGCTATCTGCCGGCGTTCGAGCCGCAGATCCCGGCGCTCCTCTCGGCGTGGGACGCGGCGCCCGCCGCCAATCCCCTCAAGGCGCAGTTGTCCGAACAGATCGCGCTGCTGCGCGGTTGGAACTACCGGTGGTCGGTCACGTCCGTGCCGACATCCCTCGCCGTTTACTGGGGAGAGGCGATGGGAAACCGGACGACCGCGGCCGCGGCGGACAACCTGTTGCAGGCCCTCGCGGCCGCATCGAGCAAGCTGACAGCGGACTTCGGAACCTGGAAAACGCCGTGGGGTGAGATCAACCGCTTCCAACGGCTCACCGGCGACATCCTGCAGCCCTTCAGCGATGACAGGCCCAGCATCCCGGTGGGCTTCACATCGTCCCGGTGGGGATCGCTGGCCTCGTTTGGCGCTCGTCCATACGGCACGAAGAAAATGTATGGGACGACGGGGAACAGCTTCGTCGCGGTGGTTGAATTCGGCGAACGCGTCAGCGCCAGGGCGATCACCGCGGGTGGGCAAAGCGGTGATCCAGCATCGCCGCACTTCAACGATCAGGCGAAGCGCTACAGCACTGGTGATCTCCGCGAGGTCTACTTCTACCGCGAGCAACTCGACGGGCACACCGAGCGCACGTATCATCCGGGACGATAGCCGGCTGCCGGCATCGCGGACCCGCGGCCCCGGTGTTACGGCTTGGGCACCCGAAGGGTGGCGCTGATCATTGCGCTGCCGCTCAACCCGTAGAGCAGCGTCAATGGATGGAGCGTGGCCGGACCGATCCGCCACGCGCCCAGCCACAACCGTTCGTCGATCCTTCCCAGGTAGACGGCCGCGCCGAGGAGCAGGACGATCACGATGCTCGTCGGGATCGGCGTCC
>JANPCT010000304.1:0-6013 GCA_031431095.1 Acidobacteriota bacterium
GTCATCGGGGACGCAGTGATCGCCACCGACACCGAGGGGAAGGTGACGTTTCTCAACGCCGTGGCGCAGTCCTTGACCGGGTGGACAGAGGAAGAGGCGAGAGGTACTCCGCTCGAAACCGTATTCAAGATCGCCAGTGAAGAAACCCGCAAGACGGTTGAAAACCCCGCCCTCCGTGCGCTCGAGGAAGGCCGGATCGTGGGGCTGGCAAACCATAAGGTTCTCATCTCCAAGACCGGCAACGAGTATTCCATTGCCGACAGCGCCGCCCCGATCCGAAACGCCGAGGGCACCATCACCGGGGCCGTGCTGGTGTTCCGAGACATCAGCGAACGTCGGAAAGCGGACATGGAAGGGGCGGATCGCAACCGGCTCACGGCATTGCGGGCCGACACCAGTGCCGCCCTCAACATGAGTGACGACCCACGCATTGCTCTGCAACAATGCACGGCATCCCTCGTCCGTCATCTGGACGTGGCCTTCGCCCGCATCTGGACACTCGACGCGGCCGGGACGGTGCTGGAGTTACGAGCCAGTGCGGGTCTGTACACGCACTTGGACGGGCCGCATGGCCGGGTGACGGTCGGCGAGTTCAAGATCGGTCGCATCGCCCAAAACCGCCAACCGCTCTTGACGAACGACGTGCCACACGATCCCAACATCAGCGATCCGGCCTGGGCCGAGCGGGAAGGCATGGTCGCCTTCGCCGGGTATCCCCTGCTGGTCGGTGAGGAAGTCGTGGGCGTGATGGCGATGTTCGCCCGCGTGCCAATCTCCGAAAACGTGCTTGAAGATTTGCGGCCCATTGCGGCCAGCATCGCCCAATTCATCCACCGCAAGCGGGCGGAAGCGGCGCTGCGCGAATCCAATGAGCGCGTCACCAATGTCCTCGCGAGCATCACCGACGCGTTTGTCACCCTGGATAAGGAATGGCGCTTCACGTTCCTGAATCAACGAGCTCAAGAAATCGTGTTCCCGCTGCAGGAACCTGGCGCAATTCTCCTCGGAAGGAACCTCTGGCAGGACTTTCCCGATCTCGTCGGCACGATCATTGAGGAAAACTGTCGTCGTTGCATGGACGAGCAGGTGACTGTGAGTTTCGAGTTGTATTACCCGCCGCTCGACGGCTGGTATGAAGTCCGCGCCTATCCAGCCAAAGACGGCCTTTCCGTTTATTCCCAGGACATCTCCGAACGCAAGCGAACGGAGAGAGCGCTGAGCGAAAGCGATGAACGCTACCGCGCGGCGACTGCCGCCGTGAGCGATCTGATCTGGACGAACAACGCCGACGGGTTGATGCAGGGCGAACAACGGGGATGGGGGGATTTCACCGGCCAATCTCGCGACGAGTATCAGGGACACGGTTGGTCGAAGGCGGTCCACCCGGACGACGCTCAGCCAACCATCGACGAGTGGAACCGAGCGGTAGCCGAGAAACGCGTCTTCGTCTTCGAGCACCGCGTCCGTCGCCGCGACGGCCAATGGCGGCTCTGTTCGATCCGCGCGGTGCCGATTTTGACTGCCGAAGGGACGGTCCGCGAATGGGTGGGTGTCCACACGGACATCACGGAGCGAAAGCGCGACGAAGAAAGGTTGCGGCAACTCGCCGCCGAGTTGTCCGAGGCCCACCACCGCAAGGATGAGTTCCTGGCGACATTGGCTCACGAACTCCGCAACCCGCTTGCTCCGATCCGCACTGGCCTGCAACTGATGAAGCTGGCGGGGCCGCAGAACGCCGAGAAGGTGCACTCCATGATGGACCGTCAGGTCACACAGCTGGTGCGGCTGATCGATGACTTGATGGACGTGACCCGAATCAGTCTGGGCAAGTTCGAACTCCGCAAAGAGCGGGTGCAACTGGCGGACGTCCTGAACAGTGCCCTGGAAACCAGCCGGCCGCTGATCGAGCGGATGGGCCACCAACTCACCATCACGCTGCCGAAGCAATCGCTCATTGTCGATGCCGACATGACTCGGCTGGCTCAGGTGTTCCTCAACCTGTTGAACAACGCTGCCAAGTACAGCGACCCGGGCGGTCACATCCACATGAACGTCGAACGTCAAGGGAGCGAAGCGGTGGTCACGGTGAAGGACACCGGCATCGGCATCGCCGCCGACCAGTTGCCCCGGATCTTCGAGATGTTCACGCAGTTGGATCACTCGCTGGAAAAGTCGCAGGGTGGGTTGGGGATCGGGCTGACGCTGGTGAAGACACTGGTGGAGATGCATGGCGGCCGCGTCGAGGCACGCAGCGAGGGGCCGGGCAAGGGAAGCGAGTTCGTCATGCGGTTGCCGGTCGCGGTTGAGGCATCACGGCCGCAAGACTCAGGCAATGAAGCGGAACAGCACGTCAAATCGTCGCACCGCATTCTGGTCGTAGACGATAACCGTGACGGAGCCGACAGCCTGTCGGAAGTCCTCCGCATCATGGGCAACGACACCCGCACGGCCTATGACGGGCAGGAAGGCGTGGACGTGGCCGGGGAGTTCCAACCCGACGTGTTGCTGCTCGATATCGGCTTGCCGAAACTGAACGGGTACGAGGTGTGCCGACGTATCCGTAAGCAGTCGTGGGGCAAGAATATCGTTTTGATCGCCGTGACCGGATGGGGCCAGGACGACGACCGCCGCCGCTCAAAAGAAGCCGGCTTCGATCACCACCTGGTCAAGCCGGTGGACCCGCAAGCCCTGATGAAGTTGCTGGCCGGCCTGGATGGAGATAAGCCAGGTTACGTGGGCATGAGGAGTTAACGGCCACGTCCCGGAGGACGCCTCACGCCCTTATTGACAGCCTAGAGCGGCCCTGGCATCGGTGGCGGAGACAATCAGCGCCGCCGCCTCGGCCTGCGTCAGCTTCTTTCCGGCCTGCGCCTGGACCTGGCTGATAAACGCGCTGAGCTGCCCACACGCCGAGCTGACGTTACCGGCGTTGATGCTCGTCATTACGTTCTGCAGGAGATTCCGCGCCTGCTGGAAGTCGGCGATGTCGCCAAGCAACAAGGTAACGATGTCCGACGCGCTCCGCACCGTAACCGTAAAGGTGCGTGTGGCCGCATTCCCGCGCGTGTCCGCCGACGAACAGGTCACGATCGTCGTCCCCACCGGGAAGGTCGAGCCGGACGCCGGCGTGCACGCGACCGGTCGCGCCCCGTCGACCACGTCGACCGCCGACGCCACGTAGGCGACCATCGCGCCGCCGACGCTCGTGGCGTCGGTCGTGATATTGGCCGGCACCGTCACCACCGGCGGCATCGTGTCCTGCACCGTGACCGTGAAGTTCGCGGTGGCGGGGTTGCCCGAGTTGTCCGCCGCCGAGCAGTGCACGGTCGTCACACCGATCGAGAACGTGTCTCCCGACGCGCGGTCGCACGACACCGACGCCACGCCCGAACCTCCATCCGTCGCCGTCGCCGCCGCGAACGACACGGCTGCCGCGCCCCCAGCACCCGCCTCCGCCACTCGGTTTGGGGAGACAGTCAGCGATGGGCCCTTCCTGTCCACCATGATCGGACCGATCGGGCCCGCGGTGACGCAGTTGCCGTGCTGGTCGCACACCGCACGGCTGCCGGTCGCGGCCGTCGCCGTTTCGGTTCCAGCCGCAACCGCCGTCGACAGCGAGAAGCTCGCGTCCGCCGCGTTGAGGAGGCCGACGCTGTCGGTCGCCGTGCAGGCGAGGCTTACATCTCCTCCGTGCCACACGCCGTCAGGCGAACCACAGTTCACCACGGGCGGCGTGGTGTCGGCTACGAAGACGTTGAAGAACGAATTGGCCGTGTTCCCGGCCGCATCGGTCGCGACGCAGCTCACCCGCGTCGTGCCCAATGGGAAAGGCGATCCCGACGCCGGACTGCAGGACGCGACGCCGTCGCCGTCGACCGCATCATGCGTGGCGGGGGGGACATACCCGACTGCCGCCCCGCCGGCGCCCGTCGCCTCTGCGGTCACGGTGTCGTGCGGATCGATGGCCGGCGGCGTCGTGTCGATCGCCGCGAAGAAGAGGGGAACGAAAATGTTGTCCCCCGACCTGACCATGAGGTCGACGGTCACCGGCGTCACGGTGTAACCGGCGGGCGCCGTGAACCGGAGACGGAACGGGTTGTCATTGTTGATCGTTTGTGCTTCGCCGATCAGCACCTCGAACGGGCCATTCACGACGCTACCCGTGGACGGGTTAATGACGCTGACGGCCACGGACCCGAACGGCGCGCTCCCCGGCGCGAGAGTCAAGGTCAGGCGCCCGGGTTCGGTGACCGTCAACGTCGCGCACGTGTTGGTGGTCGCGCACGACACGCCCGCGGCCGTGGCCACGATCGTCGTCTGGCCGGCCGCATTGCCGTTGGCAAATCCGCCGGAGCTGATGCTCGCGACGGACGGATTGGTGCTCTGCCAACTCACGGTGGGCAGCGAAGTTCCACCGCCACCGCCACCACCACCGCCGGAACTCACCGAAAAGTCTCCGGGCTTCGGCGTGCTGAACGCTTCGACCGCCGCCGTGGTCGTTGACCCTCCGGACAACTGACCGCCGATCGCGTAGACGACGTCGCCGATTGCGGCTACGCCGAACTGCCCGCGCGCGGTCGGCATGGACGCGAGCACCGCCCAGCCGGTCGGCTGGGTGCCAACGGGTCTGAACATCTGGACACCGGTTCCGCCGACGCCGAACACGAAGAGCGCGTTGTTGACGACGACGGCTCCCGACGTCCCGCCCGACGACAGCATCGTCGGACCCGCTGCCCACGAGTTGGCGGCGACGTCGTAGAGCTCGACTGCGCTGCCGCTCCCGCCGGCGGCCACGATCGTCGCGTCGCTGTTCAGGGCGCCGGCGGCGAGGAAGTTGCGGGGCGACGCCATCGGCGCCATCGAGCTCCACAGCCCCGAGGCCGGGTCGTAGCGCTCCACCACGGCGGTGAGCCCTCCGTTCGAGCTGAGCGTATCTCCGCCGATGGCGTACAGCTTGCCGCCCGCGGCGACGAGCGCGAGGTGCGCACGCGCGGTCGGCATCGCCGGCAGGGGCACGGCGTTCCAGGTGTTCGTCGCGGGATCGAATGCTTGGAATACGCCGGACGCGACGCCGCCGGACACGTGTCCGCCGGCCACGTAGATCTTGCCGTTCAGGGCTGCCACGGCCGCGCCCTCGCGCGAGGTGGCCATCTGCGCCACCGTCGACCACGAGTTGGTCGCCGGGTCGTAGGCGTCAACGGGCTGGGTCTGGCTCGGGTCGCCGCCGCCCATCGCGTAGACCATGCCGTTGACAGACGCCGCGCCGAACGCGAAGCGCGCCGTCGGCAGCGGGGCCTTCGTCGACCAGCCGGTGATCGTCACCGGGCCCGTCGATCCGTTGAAGGACTGGGTTCCGACGTACCGCGAGGCGCTGTTGCTCCAGGTCGCGTCGATCGCCCCGGTCGCGCCGTTCGCCGGAATGCACGAGAGCGTCAGGTGGACCTCGGTTGTCGTCACCGTGCCGTCGACCTGCACCAGCGGCGTCGGGTTGCCCCAACTCGTGTGCACCGCGCCGACCATCGGCGAGAAGGGCTGGCTCGTGAAGCCGGCGGAGCCGGCCGCGCACGCGCTGATGTTCAGGGGCGTCGGCAGCGGGAACTGAATCTGCCAGGCCTGGCCCGAGAATCCGCCGCCACCACCACCACCGCCGCCGCTGGTCGTCGGCAGCGTCTGATCGGGGCCGCTCGTGAAGTGTCCCGTCGCCTGGAATCCCTGTCCCTGGCCGACCCTGATCGTGGCTGTCGACGGGGAAACGGCGATCGACAGCAACGTCTTGTTCACCGTGACGCTGAAGGACCTGAAGGTGTTGTTGCCGGCCTTGTCGGTGATCGTGAACGATTCATTCGTGGTGCCGTGGGGGAAGGTCGAGCCGCTCGGCAGCCCCCGCGTCAACGTCACCGTGTCGATGCCGCTGAGGCCGTCCGAGGCCAGGAGATCGAAGTTCACGACCGCGCCGATCGACGAGGTCGCGTTCACGGTGATGTTCGACAGGCTGGCCGCCGACGGCGACGTC
>JANPCT010000305.1:0-24956 GCA_031431095.1 Acidobacteriota bacterium
CGAAATCGGCGTGTTGGACGTCGCAGGATTCTACGAGTCCCGCCGCGGCAGTTCGCCGATCAACTTCGGGACGGCGGCCAGCCACCCCTGGGCGCGTGTGGCCGCCTTTGGCGAGACGCCCACTCCCGGCATCGTCCCCGCCAGCGGCCGCGCGATGGTCACGGTTGCCGGCGACGCGGAGCGGGTGGCGATGCGGCGGGAGATCGAGCGCGGGCTCGATGCCGGCGCGCTGGGCGTGGGCATGGGCCTGGTCTATACGCCGGGAGCGACACGGTCGGAAGTGATCGAAGTCTTCCGGATCGCGGCGGCGCGACACGTGCCGGTCTTCGTCCACGTCCGCAGCACGGGGCGGCTCGAGCCCGGATCGAGTGTCGAGTCGGTGGCGGAGTTGATCGCCGCGTCGGCGATCACCGGCGCACCGCTGCACCTGGTGCACATCAACAGCAGTTGCATGGCCGACGCGCCGGAGTGCCTGGAGATGGTCGCCGGCGCCAGGGCCCGATCCCTCGATGTGACGGTCGAGGGTTATCCCTACGGCGCCGGCATGACCGATCTGAAGTCGGCGGTCTTCAACCCGGGATGGCAGCAGAAGCTTGGCATCACGGAAAAGGATGTCGCCATCCCGGAGACCGACGAACGTCTCACGGCCGAGTCGTTCGCCCGCTACCGGGCGCAGCCCGGTCCGCGCCTGGTTCTCACCTACACCAACCCCGACGCCGTGGTGGATGCGGTCATGACGCATCCGTTGACCATCGTGGCAAGTGACGCGGTGATGCAGAACGGGCGGGGACACCCGCGCGCCGCCGGCACGTTCGCGCGAGTCCTCGCGCGCTACGTGCGCGAGCAGCGGTCGCTCACGCTGCTGGACGCGGTGCGCAAGATGTCGCTGATGCCGGCGCGCCGCCTCGAGGGTGCCGCGCCCGCCGCGCGCCGCAAGGGACGGCTACAGCCCGGCGCCGATGCCGACCTGGCGATTTTCGATCTCGCCGCCGTCGCCGACCGCGCCACCTACGCCAGGCCGACCGAACCGTCCGTCGGCTTCCGTCACGTGCTCGTCAACGGCACGCCCGTCGTGCGAGACGGCCGCTTGCTCCCCGCGACGCCTGGCCTGGCGCTGCGGCGGTGATGTCTCTCACTCGAAGGAGTCGGAGCAGTTCGAAGGACGCTACAAAGTAATGGCTCCTCCAGCCTCGTTCGCGTCCTCCGCGTCCTCCGCGTCTTTCGACTCCTTCGCGTCCTTCGAGTGAACAACTAAGAGTGGCAGTTCCTTCGCCGTCCTTCGACTCCTTCGATGCCTTCGAGTGAAAAGTCACGCAGCGGTGACCAGGAACACATGCGCGTCGCCCGAATGCAGGCGCACGTACAAGCGACTCATGTCGTTGCGGGTGCGGCGGTAGGTCTGGCCGGTGAGCTGATCCTTCAGATCGAAGGCGTCTCCGTCGGGCAGGTCGGCGACGCGCACGAACGCTTCCGCGTCGCGAGCGGTGATGTTCACCGCGATGACGGCCATCTGGCTGCCAAGGCGCCAGCCGTGAGCGATTACCTCCGTGGCGGCACCGTTCGCGCTACTGACGTCGAGGACCGAGTACGTGCCGTCGTGGAACAGCGGACGATCGATCGTCGTCAGCAGGCGCGCGTAGAGGTCGCGGATGTCGGCGCGGTCGGGATTGTCCGGCCCGCGTCCGAGCTGCACCGGGACGCGCATGTCCGCCCCTTCGAGCTGACCGTCGAAGAAGAAACGGAGGCCAGGGAGGGTGAAGGTGAGTGCCGCGGCCCCGCGAACGCGGTGACCGAATGCGGCGACGCTGCGCGGCTCATCATGGTTCTCGATGAACCGTGCGAGCCTGGCGCTGCCGCGCTGGCTGCGTAGATGCGCGAGCAGCTGAGCGGGGTCGCCATGTTCCAGGCGATCGAGGAACCCCTTGTCGTAGGTGAAGTCGAAACCCTGCTGCTGAAGCTCCAGTTCCCGATCCCAATACACTTCGGCGAGATAGGTCATCGGTGCGCGGCGGATCGCCTCGGGCCAGAACTCCGCCTGCGGCCGGCTCCATAGCAGATCGACGCGGTCCTGCCACGTCCGGGCGAACACGTCGTTCAGCGTGAGCATCGCCATGTCACAGCGCACGCCGTCGGCATGCTGCGCGATCGTGGTCAGTACGCCTGTCATCGCCTCGCGCGTCGCGGGGTTGAAACAATTGAGCTGCGCCACGTCCGTCCATGGAGGGAAGTAGGGATCGCGTCCGCAGGCGATGAACCTCACCGACCCGTCCGGATCCTCGATGGGGCGATAGAGCAGCGGCTCGGCGCGATAGTTGTCGAGCGTGCCCTGGACGAAAAACTCGGGCGCCGTGCGGATCCATTCGTGGTCGAAGCCGGTGTGGTTCGACACGAAGTCCAGCATCAGCCGCAGCCCGCGCGAGGCCAGTTCCTCCCGGCAGCGGTCGAGCGCAGGCCAGCCGCCCATACGCGCGTCAGGTTCATAGGCCTGAATGGAGTACGGCGAGCCGGCGACGTCGGGCATGCCCCAGCCCGGGAGCGCGCGGTCGTACTCCGTCATCAGCGCTCGATCCGTGCGCGCCAGCAGTCGTCCGACGGCGCTGCGGCGCCACACCCCCAAGAGGTAGACGCAGTCGACGCCGCGCCCGGCAATCGCGTCCCAGACCGCTGGTGACACGTCGGCCAGCGTGACACGTCTGTCTTCGGCCCGTGACATCCGATCGAGCCACGGCCACGCGTTGATTTCGTACAGATGAGGATGGCGGCGCATTACGGATTAGCTGTTCTTCTGGTAGCGTTGCGGACAACGATCGGCTGCAAGGGTCGCCTCGATCGGTTGAAGGGTCGCAAACGGCCGGTTGGTTATATCAGCTTTCCAGGCGCGGCCCACCAGGCCCGTCTTCAACGTCCCCACTGGCGTTCGCCAGAGTCGTCGACGGACTGCAGATGAGGAGATCATGAAAGCGATCGTCGTGAAGCCGGGCGAGAGAGACACGATCCACATGCGCGACATGCCGGATCCCGGAATGGCGCCGGACCAGGTGGCGGTGAAGGTGCTCCGCGTCGGGCTGTGCGGGACCGATGCCGAGATCAACCACGGCGTCTACGGCCAGCCGCCCGACGGCGACGAGTTTCTCATTCTCGGCCATGAGAACCTCGGCATCGTCGAGGACGTCGGCAAGAAGGTCAGCGGCTGGAAGGCCGGCGATCTCGTCGTCGCGACCGTGCGGCGGCCGTGCGGTAGCTGTCCGCAATGCCAGGCCGGCGAGAACGACATGTGCAGCAGCGGCCAGTACTCCGAGCGGGGCATTCTGCGCCGCCACGGATTCATGGCGCAGTATTACGTCGAGCAGCCGCTCTTCCTGCACAAGATTCCCAGAGGCATCCGCGAGTTCGCCGTGCTGCTCGAACCGATGTCGGTGGTGCAGAAGGCGATCGATCACAGCTATCTGCTGCAGCGGCGGCTCAAGACGTGGAAGCCCCGGTTCGCGATGGTGCTCGGGGCGGGGCCGATCGGGCTGCTCGCCGCGGCGGTGTTGCGCGCGCGGGGACTGCGCGTTGCCGTCGTCGGCCGCGAACGTTCGACCGACGTCCGTGTCGCGGTCGTCAACCAACTCGGCGCCGAGTACGTCTGCGTCGCCGACAAGGCGCTCGTTGACGTCCCCGCGGAAACCGGCTACCCCGACCTCGTCATCGAAGCCACCGGCGCGGCGAAGGTGGTTTTCGACGCGATGGAGATTCTCGGCAGGAACGCCGTCCTCTGCCTCTTGTCGGTCACGCCCGGCGACACCGTCAACGCGGAGCCGATCGATCGCATCAACCAGAAGATCGTGCTCGGTAACCAGGTGGTGTTCGGCAGCGTCAATGCCAGCCCCCGGCATTTCAAGCAGGGAGTGAAGGACTTCGTCTTCATCGAGAAGACGTGGCCCGGCGCCATGAACAAGCTGCTCACCGACAAGATCCCGTGGGCCGACCATAAGAAATGGTTCGGCGATCGAACTGCAGGCATCAAGTCGACGCTCGAAATCGCGTAGACGCTCGAAAGTGAAATGTGCCACGCGGCTGATGCCCCGGTTGTGTCCCGGCAGCGAACTTGCGCGCTCAAGACGGAACACTCAACTCTATCACCAGCCATATCAGCACTTTAACAAGCGAAGTTCAGCCCAAATCGCGTCCAAAAGGTTCATAACGGAACACAGGCCATGGTGTTGCGGCCTTGGCTCGCTCGACCGTCTGTCGCGCTAACCATCAAGATCGCAGATGGTTACGGTGTGTGCCTGTTCCCCAGCCCGAGTGGTCTGCAGATTGCTCTGCCGAGATCGCTTGTTCCTGGACGGTACACAAATGAAGTCTTCGCTCATCGCGCTGCCTGCTGCTCTCGCTGTTTGTCTGGCCTCATGGGTTGCCACGCCCGCCGGCCAGCCACAGTCGCCAACACTGTCCGACGATCTGGCTCACCACGCGCCGGGGGTGCATACGCACCGCGTCATCGTGCAGTCGTCTGACGCCGGCCTCCTCGGCGCGGTTCGCCGGGGGGTGCACGGTCTGCTCCGCCGCGAGTTGAACGGGGCGATGGCGATCGAGGTGACGGACGCGCAACTCGATGCGCTGCGGCGCAACCCGCTCCTCGCCCACATCTCGGGTGACCTTCCGGTCGTCGGTGACATGGCCCTCACCAACAAGGTGACGGGCGCGACCGCGGTGTGGCAAGGAACTCCCGGCGGTCTGCTCGGGCTCGGCGGCACACCAGGCTACACCGGCGCCGGCGTCACCGTCGCGGTGCTCGACTCCGGCATCGCAGCGCACAGCGCGCTCGACTCGCGCGTCATCGCGCGCGTCAACCTGGTGTCGAGCGAGCCGGGCATGACGGGCGATCCCTTTGGACACGGCACACACCTCGCCGGCATCATCGGTGGCAATCGCACGGCTGCTTCGTCCGTCACGCCTTCGTTCGGCGGCGGCAGCGCGCCATCGGTGCGGCTGGTGGACGTCCGCGTGCTCGGCGCGTCGGGTTCGGGTCGCACCAGCGACGTCATCGCCGGCATCGACTGGGTCATCGCCAATCGTCAGGCCTACGGCATGCGCGTCATCAACCTGTCGTTGGGACATCCTGTGGTCGAGCCGTCCGCAACCGATCCTCTCTGCCGCGCGGTGTCGCGCGCCGTTGCGGCGGGCATCACCGTGGTAGTGTCCGCGGGCAATTACGGCCTGACCTCGTCCGGCCAGCCCGTGCTCGGCGGCATCACCTCTCCCGGAAATTCACCTGATGCACTGACGGTCGGCGCGATCGACACGAAGGGCACGCTGGATACCGGGGACGATGTGGTGGCGCCGTTCAGCTCGCGTGGACCGGCTCGATACGAGATCGTGGTGAAGCCGGACGTCGTGGCTCCGGGAACGCGCGTCGTCTCTCTCGAGGCGCAGCGCTCGATCATCAGCGATTCCTATCCGCAGTGGCACATCGCGGGAAGTGGAAAGAACTCGTACCTGCGCCTGAGCGGCTCGAGCATGTCGACCGCCGTCGTCAGCGGCGGCATTGCGCTGCTTCTGAACGGCCAGCCGCAACTGACGCCGGCGCAGGTGAAGATGGCGCTGCAGATGGGCGCCCGCTTCATGCCGGACGCCGGGCTCGTCGGTGGGGGCACCGGCGCGGTGGACTTCTCGCGGGCGCAGAAGATTGCGGAGGCCGGTCTGCTCGGCTCCGGCCTGACCAGTGTCAGCACCTTGCTTGGCGGGGCCTCCGGAGCGGCGTTCCGGGACGCCGGCACGCTGATCGATCGCGTCTACGATCGCAGCGGCATCCGGCTGCTGGGGATCCTCGATCTCTCCCTGGTGTTCCGTAACGCCGATAGCGCGGAGCCCGGCGTGCTCCATCTGCTCGGCACGTCGAACCCGCTCGGATATGCGGCGCCGAATTACGTCGTCTGGGGAAACGTCGCGGGCTGGTCCAGCAGCTACTACGTTGTCTGGGGTAACTCGATCCAGGCGCCGTCCGGACAGTACGTGGTCTGGGGCAACAACAACGTTTCGGATCCCAACTACGTGGTCTGGGGCAACGCCGATACGGCTGACGGCAGCTACGTGGTGTGGGGCAACAGCCTCCCCGGCGGCGGCCACTGAACGAAGGGACCGTGAGCGAGCGCCCGAACACATCGCCAGGCCTGCCGTTCGCGGCAAGGCTCCTGGTCACGACGGTCTGCGTGTGCGGTGGCGCTGCCGCCGCGCAGAGCGTCGCCGTCCTGTTGCGCGGGACGGTGGCGCCGGAATGGGTGCTGTTTGCGGTGCTGACGGTGCTGAGCGGAATGCTCAGCATCAAGATCCCCTCGATCCAATCGCGATTCTCCCTTGCCGAAGTATTCGGGCTGGCGTCCGTCCTCCTCTTCGGACCGGCGGTCGGCGCCGTCACGCTGGCGCTCGACGGCCTGCGCATCTCCATTTCATGGAAGATGACGAGGCAGCAGACCGCGTTCAACATTACCAACCTGGCGCTGTCGATCTGGTTGTCAGGACAGTTGTTCTTCCTCGTCAGCGGAACCGGGCCTCTCTATCGCCACGACCCGCCGGGTGCGAGCATCGTGTTGTCGCTCGCGGTGCTGGCCACCGCGTACTTCGGCGTGAACAGCGGTCTGACGGCCGCGGTGATCGCGCTGTCGGGGCGCAAATCGCCGCGCGCCGTGTGGCTCGAGCACTACTGGCCCTTGTTTCCAAGTTATCTCGCCGGAGCGTCGGTGGCACTCCTCCTGGTGCTCGCGTTCAGAGAGGTCCGCTTCACTGCCATCGCGCTGATTCTTCCGCTGATCCTGATCTGCTACCTGACGCTGCGCTCGTCGTTCGGGCGGTTGGAAGATTCGAAGACGCACGTCGATCAGCTCAATCGGCTGCTGCTGTCAACCGTGGAGACGCTGGCCACGGCGATCGACGCCAAGGACGAAGTCACGCACGATCATGTGCGCCGCGTGCAGCAGGGCACGCTCGGCCTCGCGCGCGAGCTTGGCGTCAGCGATCCCGATACGCTGAAGGGGCTCGAAGCCGCGGCGTTGCTGCACGACACCGGGAAGATCGCCGTACCGGAACACATCCTCAACAAGCCCGGACGTCTCACGCCGGCGGAATTCGAGACGATGAAGCGCCACGCGCCGGCCGGGGCCGATATCCTCTCGTCAATCGAGTTTCCCTATCCGGTTGTGCCGATCGTGCGCCATCATCACGAGAACTGGGACGGCAGCGGCTATCCGGACGGACTGTCCGGCGTCGCGATTCCGCTCGGGGCGCGCATCCTGTCCGTGGTGGACTGCTACGACGCACTCACGTCCGATCGCCCCTACCGCAAGCGCATGAGCGAGCCTGATGCGCTCAAGATCATCGTCGACCGCCGCGGCACGATGTACGATCCCATGGTCGTCGATGCGTTTCTGGGCTGCTACGGGCGCATCATGCCCGAGCCGGTGGCGACGCGCCATCCTGCGGCACAGGCGGTTGGCGCAGTCATGTCGCTCGATCGCGAAGAACACCGGGGACAGGCGATGCCGGCGCTCGACGGCAGCATGACCGACGGCTTGCTGGCAGTGACCAGTCTGTCGCGGGCGGTCTCCGGCGGCGCACGCATCGCCGATGTCGGCGCGCTGATGTGGATGGTCGTTCGGCAGGTGCTGCCGTGTGACGCCATGGCCATCTTCCTGCCCGACGAGCGGTTCGATCACGTGACCGTCCGGTACGCGGCCGGCGCGCACGCAGTCGCCCTGCGCACGCTGACGCGCGCGTCGGGCACCGGCATCGCGGGTTGGGTCGCCGTCAACCGCCAGGCGGCGCTCAATGCGGATCCGGCACTCGACTTCGGCCTGACCTCGGCGGCGCCGCCGCTGCGGTCGTGTCTGGCCAGCCCTCTGATCGAAGGGGACTCGCTCGTGGCCGTGCTCGCCCTCTACCGTGACGGCCCGGGCGCCTTCTCCGAAGACGACGTCCGCCTCGTGGAGCTCCTCGCGCCGCGGCTCGCCTCGTCACTGGTTGACGCCGCCGGGGCCGAGCGGAGCGCAACCAGCACGCCAGCTTTGAAGCTGGTAAGAAGCCACTCGCAGGGTGCCTGAAAAATTGGCGCTCTCGGACCTTCCGCCTGAAGGCGGAAAACTCAGGAACTCCAACTCAGGGCTCTGTAGTTTCCGCCTTTAGGCGGAATTCACCTCTCGTCCGGCCGCATCAAGGCAACTGTCTCCGGTCCCCGCAAAGCGGGTCAAAATAGCGTTTCAAGTTCCAAAATAAGACAACTACAGCTAAGTTTAATGGCTGTAACGTTTAGGTCCATAAAAAGCTATCGTTTAGTGTTCATTTGTACCTTTACGGAACACAGAGTCCGTCCGAGCTGACAAGCCTTGACCAACGCTTGTCGCTCATAAGTCCATATCAGACAACATTTTGCAAACGCGTTTCATATATGGAACGGGCTGGCTCGTCAATTGCTCTGTTACAGGGAATGAACGAGTGCCCGAGCATTCCTGAGCCGGCCGCGTCGCGCTGTCACGAGGGGCCGACCACCTTCGAAACCGCAGCCCCCACGGAGGGGCGCATGCCGGGCGCCGAACGGACCGGCGACGCGTTGCTGGCAATCGCCAGCCTGGCGCGCGCATTGGACGGTAATGCCAGGCTCGCCGACGTCGGGGCGCTGGTGTGGATGCTGTTGCGTCAACTCGTTCCGGCTGACGCCATCGCCCTCTTTCTCCCCGATGAGCACAACGATCACGTCGTCGTCCGTTACGCCGGCGGCCTGCATGCCGATGGATTGAGCGGTGTGGCGCGTCCGATCGCGATGGGAATTGCCGGCTGCGTGGCGGTGAACCGGCGGGCCGTTCTCAACGCCGACCCAAGCGTGGACCTTGGCTTGCGGGGTGCCGCGGCGCCCGCATTGCGTGCCTGCCTGGTGACGCCGCTCGTCGACAGCGATGCGCTCGTCGCGGTGCTGGCGCTGTACTCGAAAACGGTAAATGGATTCACGGACGATCATCTGCGGCTCCTCGAAGTGCTCGCCCCGCGGCTGGCGTCGGCTCTTGTCGATGCCGCCATCGCGGACGAAGACAGCCTGGCAGCGGTCGGCGACGTGCCGCGCGCGCTGAGACTCGTGCACACCAACTAGAGCGGCGCCTCAGCGGGGGCGGACACTGTCCTCCGATCGATGCCCACCAGGCGGTGGGCGACGAGTGCAATCGGAGCACAGTGTCCCGCCCTCGGGCCGGAGGACGGACCACGCGGCGATCGTAACTGTGGAACACGGAGACTGACCGGTGAAAATGACGAATTCCGCGGCGCTGGACGACGGCATCATGGCGATCGGCGGGTTGTCGCGCGCGCTGGGCGGCCAGGCGGTGCTGGCCGACGTCGGATCGCTGTTGTGGGTGCTGATCCGCCAGGTGGTGCGGTGCGACACGATGGCGATGTTCACGGCCGATGAGTCCCGCGATCAGGTTGTCATCCGCTACGCCGCCGGCGTGCATGCGAACGTGCTCGACGGCATCGCGCGTCCGCGCTCCACAGGCATCGCGGGCTGGGTCGCCAGCAACCGGCTGCCCGTCCTGAACGCGGAACCAATCATCGACCTCGGCTTCCGCGCCTCCGTCGCTCCGGCATTGCGGTCGTCGCTGGTGGTGCCGCTCGTCGAGGAGTGTGCGCTCGTCGCCATCCTCGCGCTCTACTCCACTGAACTGCTCGCCTTCACGGACGATCACGTCGAGATGCTCGGTGTGCTCGGTCCGCGGCTGGCGCGAACACTCGGCGACGCGGTCGTCGATCGCCCGCACCGCATCGCGGAGACCCCCGTGCTGCGCCTGGTCGGGGGGAGTTAGGGAAGCCAGGTTTGTAGTTTGTGGTTGGGAGTTCGTAGTTTGTAGTTGTAGACGACCGCTGAGTCTGTGCGAACCCTCGTGCGGTAATATCCGCGTGCTGGCGATGAGACGCACTTGCTGATTCGATTACGCGGCGTCAGGGGATCGGTGCCGTGGTCCGTGCCGGACGGAATCATTCACGGCTGCAACACCCCCTGCATCGAGGTGTTCGACGAGCGCACGGGCGGCCTGCTCATTCTCGATGCCGGTTCCGGCATTGCCGGCGTCAACCCCGCGGAGCTGGCCGGGTCCCCGTCCGCGCGTGCTGTGTCACTCGTCCTCACCCACTACCACTGGGATCACCTGCTCGGCCTGCCGTTCTTCACGACGTTGTACGAGCCCGGATGGGACCTGACCATCCACACCCCGCGGCTCGAGTCGCACGATCCCACGTGGCTGGCGACGATCTTCAAATCATCGTTCTTCCCGGTGCCGTACCAGCACCTGCCGAACCGCCCGACGGTGCGGATGGTCGAGGCGGGCCCGGTTAACGTCCCCGGCTTCGAGATGACCGCGCTCGGGCTCAATCATCCCGGCGGTGCGATGGCGTACCGGATCAAGGGCGTCACCGGTGATTTCGTCTACGCTACCGACCACGAGTTTGGCGATCCGGCTTATGACGAGCCGCTCGCCTACTTCGTCCGCGGCGCCGCCGCCATCGTCCTGGATGCGCACTTCACTCCTGCCGAGCGGGTGCACCACCGCGGTTGGGGGCACAGCGACTGGCGGCAGTGCGCCGAGTTTGCGGCTGCCAACGCAATTGGCCGGCTCTACCTCTTCCATCACAAGCCGGGGCGATCCGACATCGCCCTCGACCACATTCGCGATGAGGCGCGGATGGTGTTCAACGCCACCGACACCGCGAAGGAAGAGGCAACGATCGTCATCTGAGCGCGCGACGTGCTGGCACGGCGCGCCGATGGCGCCGGTCGGTCAGCGCGGTCCGAAACCTTCGCGATAGCCGCGGCGGAATCCGACGCGGTAGCCGGCCTGGTATTCGGTTAGCGATCCGAGCCGGCCTTCATACCCGGAGTCGGCCCCTTCGAGCTCGCGCTGGCCTTCGAGATCCCAGCCGCGCGGCTTGTCTTCACGCCCCGCCTGCACGCCTTCCTGCTGGCCGCGCTGGTACCCGGCGCGATACGCCTCTGACTGGCCGGGCAGCACCGTGGCGGCGGAGTTCTCGAACTCCTGGCGCGACAGCCGGCTGTCGTGATTGATGTCGAGGCGATCGAACGCCGCCGCATTCCAGTGCCATTCATCGCGCGACACGGCGCGGTCGTTGTTCACGTCCATGCTGGTGAACACGTCCTGGCCGGCGCCTTCGGTGCCGACGGCCTCGGCCCGGGTCAGCGTACCGTCGCGGTTGGCGTCGAGCGCGTCGAACACCGCCGTGCTGCCGTGCCACTCGGCGCGCGTCAGGCGCCCGTCGCGATTGTCGTCGAGGTCGCCGAACTGATCTTCGCGGTCGTCGTCTCCCACGAGCGCGAATTCGGTCGCGCTCAGGAAATTGTCGCGGTTGCGATCGGCCCGTGTGAACAGTTCCGCCGCGGCGTGCCATTCGTTGCGGGCGAGGCGGCCGTCGCCGTTGTGATCGAGTGCGCGGAAGCGCTCGGGACTCCAGTCGTCTTCCCGCTCGATCGACGCTTCGATGTCGCGATCGTCCCAGCCGTTCGCGCGCTGCGCGCCGACGCGTATCTCGTCACCCGACAGCCGCCCGTCGCCATTCCAGTCGTGGTTGCGGAACGAGCGATCGTTGCCGCGCCACTCGTCGCGGGTGATGACGCCGTCGGAGTTCTTGTCCATACCCTGGAATCGCGTGTTGCCCCCACGCCCCTGCGCGCCCGCGCGGGCGGGACTGGTCAGGCATACCGCGGCGGCGATGCAAATCATCAGTTTCATACAGTGCTCCTGCGGGGAGCAGGAGCAAGGGGCGTGCCCTCGATATCGCGACAGCGGCGGATCTCCGTTGACTAGAAGAACGGCAGGGGTGGTTGCGCCAGGATCGGAATGCGCAGGCGGCCGGCGCCATTGGCCGAGAACAGCGGCTCACGGCCGATGCGTCCAACCGACTCGTCCGCGGCTCGATTGAAGGCATCGAGCAGATCCAGCGTCCGCGTCCCTGGCCGCCGCGGCCGCCGCAACTGCCGCAACAGCGCGCCGGTGAAGAACCCGTTGACGCTGTTTTCGCGCGCGCGTGAATCGGGAGCACACGACGCCAGCACCACCGGCCGGCGATCATCCGGCAACTCGCCGAGTGCCTGCTCGAGGCGCCGCATTCGATCGTCGGCGTGACACGTGTCGAGGACCAGCACGCGAAGGTGCGTGTCCCTGGCCCGCGCAAGTGCGTCGATCAGGGGATCGATCGAGTAGAGATGCCCGCTCCAGAAGAGAAGCAGAAGATCGAGATCCTCGAGGCTGCTGCAACTCGCGAGATGCGCCTCGATCGCGGCGGGTGCGGCCTGAACACCGGTGAGGCAGCGATTGCGTTCGGCCCGCCAGTAGCCCAGCTGGGCGAAGGTCCAGGAAACGCCGAAGGCATCGCGCTCGGCGGAGCGCACGGTCGCGCCGTTGGCTTCATGGTTCACGCCAACGGAAAGCAGGTGATAGCGAAAATCGCGTGCCATGCCCGGCACTCCAGATGTCGGCGCAAGACCGGCTGAGCTTTAGGCACGTACCTCATGGTGATTACATCTTGGTGTCTTCTGTCCAGAAGCAGGCCGCAACCCGCCCACCTGGCGCAAACGTTTGCAACGACTTAGCGGCGGCATAAATGGTGATATACAGCGAGTGTGTCCGTCCGTACTCTCCTGCTCGCCGCCGCTTTGACGACAGCAACCGTCGTACTGGTGTCTGCGGCGCTGCCGCCGGTCATCGACGGATCGCTCGGCGGACGCCAGGTGTTCCCGCGCACGAACTGGTGGAACGCCGACATCACGCGCGCCCCGCTCGCCTCTGATTCGGCCGCTTACATCAACTTCATCAGCGGGCGCACCGCAGCCAATCCCACGGCGACGCGCCGCCTTCACGACGACTTCGGCCCGTCACCCTACGGCATTCCCTACGTCGTCGTATCCGGGGACCAGCCGCTCGTGCGTCCCACGTGGACCGCCTACGGCGACGAGAGCGACGAGGGAGCATCGGGTCGCCCGCTCGGCTATCCCATTCCCGCCGAGGCCAGGACGGTCTCCGGATATATCGAAGGCGCCGTTCCGGGTGGAGGAGTCGACGGCGATCGCCACCTGCTCGTCGTCGATCGCGACAACGGGCTTCTCTACGAAACTGCCGGCACCCACTGGGACGCCGGCGCAGGCCGCTGGGAAGCTGACTGCGGGGCCATCTTCAACCTGGCGCGTGACGATCGCCGGCCTGAGGGGTGGACGTCTTCGGATGCCGCGGGTCTCGCCATATTCCCGGGCCTGGTGCGCTACGACGAGGTCTATGGCGCGGCGGAAATCACGCATGCCTTTCGCGTCACCGTGCGATCCACCAACGGCTATGTCTGGCCGGCGTCGCACCGCGCCGGATCGACCGCCGGCGCGCTGCCGATGGGCGCGCGCCTGCGATTGAAAGCGTCGAAGAATCTTGCGGGTTACACGCCGGAGATGCAGCGAGTGTTTCGCGCCATGCAGCGTTACGGATTGATCGTCGCCGACAACGGCTCCGATATGTACGTAACCGGGACGATGGATGCCCGGTGGAACAACGACGTGCTCAACCCCGCCTTCCAGAGCCTCACCGCCGACGACTTCGAAGTCGTGCAGCTCGGCTGGCGCGGCACCGCCCCGAATCCGCCGACCAACCTGCGCATCGTCCGCTAGCCGCGTCGCACACGCGATAGGATCGGTCTCGAGCCCATTCCACCCCATGGACGCACAGGCCCGCATGATCGCGGATCAGATTGAGGCGCGCGGCGTCACCGATGCGCGTGTTCTGAGCGCGCTCCGGAGAGTCCCGCGTGTGCGCTTCGTCCCAGGCGATCTTCGCGGCACCGCCTGCGGCGATCACCCATTGCCCATCGGTTGCGGCCAGACCATCTCCCAGCCCTACATCGTCGCCTACATGACCGAGGCGCTGAAGCTCGAGCCGACGCACCGCGTCCTGGAAATCGGCACCGGGTCCGGCTATCAGACGGCGCTGCTGGCCGAACTGGCGGCGCAGGTGTATTCCATCGAGGTCGTCGAAGCGCTCGCCGCGCGCGCGCGTCAGACGCTCGACGAGATGGGCTACCGCAACCTGCACATCCGCGTCGGAGACGGTTATGCCGGCTGGCCCGACGAGGCGCCGTTCGACCGCATCATCGCCGCCGCCGCACCCCCGGAGATGCCGCCAGCGCTGGTGCAGCAACTGGCGGAGGGAGGCATCCTGGTGATTCCTGTCGGCACGGACCTGCAGGAGCTCCGCGTGCTGCGCAAGGAGCGCAATCGCATGGAGCTGTTATCCACGCTCGCGGTGCACTTCGTCCCGATGATCCCAAAGCTCTAGCAGGGTCGCGCTCTCGGACCTTCCGCCTGAAGGCGGAAACTACAGGAACTCAACTAAGGGCTCTCAGGAACCCCAGCT
The DNA here is from genome assembly GCA_031431095.1 of Acidobacteriota bacterium. GTDB lineage: Bacteria > Acidobacteriota > Vicinamibacteria > Vicinamibacterales > 2-12-FULL-66-21 > JAICSD01. The sequence continues at coordinate 14,427 of JANPCT010000305.1, forward strand.
AGGGGCTCCCAGGAACCCCAGCTAAGAGCTCTCAGGAACGCCAGCTAAGGGCTCTCAGGAATCCCAGCTAAGGACTCTCAGGAACTCCGGGCTCTGTAGTTTCCGCCTTTAGGCGGAATTCACAAGCTCTCTCTTCAGGCTTTAGGAGGTCACGTTGACGGCGGCGCGGAGAGGGCCCGGTCCTTCATCCGCGGCGTAGTAGACGCCTTCCAGGAAGAGCCCCGACGCCGGGGCGGTGAGCGTGGCGGGGAGGTCGGACTGTTCTTCGAGGAAGCGGCCGGCCTGCGCGGCGCTGAGCTCACCGCGTCCGACCGCAGCGAGGACCCCGACAATCCGCCGGACCATGCGCCACAGGAAATGTGAGCCGACGATGCGGACCAGGATGAGGTCGCCGTCTTCGACGACATCGAGCCGATCGACGAGGACGCGCGTCGACTTCTCGCCCGGTTCATCCGCGGTGAACGACGCGAAGTTCTGCATGCCGACGAACGGCCGCGCCGCGTCGCGCATGCGAGCGGGATCGAGCGGCTCCTTGATCCACCAGACGTACGGCTTGAAGAAGGCCGTCTTGCGCCTGGAGATTTGATACAGGTAGCTGCGCAACAGTGCATCGTGACGGGCGTGAAAGCGATGCGGCGCCTTGTCGATGCGCCGCACGTAGATGTCGGACGGGAGCCCGTCGTTGATGCGGTGACGCAGCGTCTGCGCCGGCAGGTCCGTGTAGACGTCGAGGTGGGCGACCTGGGCGAGCGCATGCACGCCGGCATCGGTGCGGCCGGCGCCGTACAGCTCGAACTCGTCGCGGCGCGTAGCCTCGTGGACGGCGCGCTCGATCTCTCCTGCCACCGTTCGTGCGTTCTTCTGGATCTGCCAGCCGCTGTAACGGGTGCCGGTGTATTCGATGAGAAGCTTGAACCGGGGCACTACATTACCAAGGCGATCGCCCGGCTGGCGATAGCGGTGTCCTGGAAGCCGACGCCGGTGAGATCCGCGATCGTAATCTGCGACGGGGAGGTGCGGCCGGACTTGAGGCCGGCAACGACTTCGCCAAGTTCAGCGTGCACCGGATGGGCGTGGAGCAGGCCCGATTCGAGCGCATGACGGAGCTCCCCGAAGGTGGCGCATTGCGTCAGACGATCGACGACCAGCAGGTCGGCGCGCGCGAGACACGCGACGTCGAGCTCCTGCTTTCCCGGTGAGTCGGAGCCGAGCGCCGTGATGTGCTGCCCCGGGCGGAGCCACTCCGCCTGCACGAGCGGCGCGCGTGCCGGGGTGGCGGTGATGAGCACGTCAGCGTCACGGCATACGGCTTCCGGGGTCGGGGCCGCATAAGCATCGAGCCCATCGTCGCGCATTTCGCGCACGTAGGCGTCGAGCCGCGATCGATCCCGGCTCCAGGCCGCGAGCCGGGTCACCTGCCGCACGCAGCGCAGGCAGCGCACCTGGTGGCGTGCCTGCACCCCAGAGCCGAGCACACCAACGGTCACCGCTGCCGGCAGGGCGAGTGCCTCGGCAGCAACCGCGCCGGCCGCGCCGGTGCGAATGTCGGTGAGGAAGCCGTTGTCGAGCAGCAGCGCCACCGGCAGCCCGGTGCTGGCGTCGAAGACGGCCATCATCCCGGATCCCGTAGGGAGACCCCGGGCCGGATTGTCGTAGAAGCCGCTCGCGATCTTGACGGCAACGTGCGGCACGCCGTCGATGAGCGCGGTTTTGACGTGGAATTCGCCGCGCCGTGCCGGCACTTCGAGATTGATAACCGCCGGGACATGGGCGCGCCCCTCGCCGTCGGCGCGGAACGCCTCGCGGATCGCATCCACCGCAACCGGCGGCGTGATCACCGCGCGCAGCGCGGCTTCTTCGATGATCGGAATCATGTCGCGGCCGCAGCCATCCTACGGGATGTAGGCGACCGCGTCGATTTCGACGAGCAGCCCCGGGCCCGGCAGCCCCGAAACCTCCACTGTCGTCCGCGCCGGCCGGTGCGATCCGAATGCGCGGGCGTAGACCTCGTTCATCTTCGGGAACTCGCGCATGTCAACGAGGAAGACGCCGCAGCGGATCACGTGCTGCAGGCTCGATCCAGCCGCTTCGAGGATCGTCGCGATGTTCCTCATCACCTGCTCGGTCTGCGCCGTCACGTCGGGCCCGAGTCCACCCGTGACGGGATCCCGCCCGGCCTGGCCGGAGACGAACACCATCTTTCCAAAGATCATTCCTGGCGAATAGGGACCCACCGGCGTGGGGAGGTTGGCGCTGGTGACCGGCTGCAGTGTTTCTGACATCCGGTCATCCTAACTTATGCGGCCGCGAATCTCGTGTCGCGACGACGATCGCGGGCGCGCGCACGAACGGGAGCGTCGCTGCGCGTCGCGTCAATGGAGACTCGAACTGCGTTAGAGTCTGCTGATGAACTCGCCGCTGCGCCGCCTGCTGTTCGTCACCACACTCGTCACGCTCGCATCGCTTCCGCTGGCGGCCCGGCAGGCGGCAGCACCGGCTCCCGCGGCGCCAGCGCAAGCGGTCAACCTGCAGCAGGCGCTGCCGTTCGATGCGGCCGTCAAGACCGGCACGCTGGCCAACGGCTTGAAGTATTACGTCCGCCAGAACAGCCGTCCCGCCAACCGGTTGGTGTTGCGGCTCGCGGTCAAGACCGGGTCGCTCGACGAAGCCGACGATCAGCAGGGACTCGCGCACGTGCTCGAGCACATGGCGTTCAACGGCAGCGCCCACTTCAAGCCGGGCGAGCTGGTCTCGTACTTCGAGTCGATCGGCGCGAGGCTCGGGCCGCACCTCAACGCGCAAACCGGCTTCGAAGACACGATCTACATGCTCGACCTGCCGACCGACAAGCCCGCCATCGTCGAAAAGGGACTGACGGCGTTCGCGGATTTCGCCGGCGGGTTGACACTCGATCCCAAAGAGATCGACAAGGAGCGTGGCGTCGTCATCGAGGAATGGCGCGGCGGCCTCGGCGCCGGCTCGCGCATTCGCGACAAGCAGATCCCCGTCCTCTTCTATCAGTCGCGCTACGCGGACCGCCTGCCGATCGGCAAGCCCGAAGTGCTGAAAACATTCCCGCCGGCCCGGCTGCGCGCTTTCTACGACGCCTACTATCGCCCCTCGAACATGGCGGTGGTGCTCGTCGGCGACATGGACGCGCAAAAGCTCGAGGACATGGCGAAGGCGACGTTCGGCGGCCTGGCGCCACGCGGTGCGGCGCCGGCGCCGCGCAAGGTGACCGTACCGCTGCACAAGGAAACGCTGGTCAGCGTCGTCACCGATTCGGAGATCACGCAATCGTCGGTGTCGCTGATCAGCAAGCGCGAGCGCGGCTCGTCGGACAAGGTCGGCGACTACCGCCGCAGCCTGGTGCAGCGCTTCTTCGAGCAGATGCTGAACGATCGGCTCGACGAATTGTCGCGGCGTGCCGACGCCAGGTTCCTCGGCGCCGGCATCGGCGGCGGCGGCTTGAGCCCCGACGTCGAGACGGTGTCGCTCGGCGCCACCGTTCAGAGCGGGGGCATCACCGAAGGCCTGGCGTCGGTCGCGCTCGAGGCCAAGCGCGCGCGCGAGTTCGGTTTCAGCGCCGCGGAACTGGATCGCGCCAAGAAGTGGATGGCGGCGTTCTACGAGCGCGCCTACACCGAGCGCGAGAAGACGGAGAGCGGATCGTTCGCCCAGGAATACCTGAATCACTTCCTCGAAGGGGAGCCCAGCCCCGGGATTGCCTATGAGTACAACCTGGTGCGGCAGATGCTGCCCGGGATCACGATCGAGGAAGTGACGGCGCTCGGCAAGACCCTCCTCGCCAACGACAGCCGCGTCATCCTGGCGACCTCGCCGCAGAAAGCCGACATCAGGGTTCCGACGGCCGACGAGCTCAAGGCGGCGCTCACCACGGTCGAGTCCACGACGGTGACGGCGTGGAAGGAGACGACCTCCACACGGGAGCTGATCGAGCGGAAGCCGGTGGCGGCCGCCATCACCGCCACCCGCAAGGTCGACGAAGTCGGGCTGACCGTCGTGAAGTTCGCCAACGGCGTCGAAGCCTGGCTGAAGCCGACGGACTTCAAGAACGATCAGATCGTGTTCGCCCTCCAGGCGAAGGGGGGGACGTCGCTGGCTCCCCCTGCCGAGTACTTCGATGCGTCGCTGGCCAGCGCCTACGTCAATCTCTCGGGCGCCGCGGGGCTCAAGGCGCTCGACATGCAGAAGCTGCTCGCCGGAAGGATCGCCGCCGCGACGCCGTTTGCGTCACTCTCGACGCACGGCTTCAACGGGTCCGCGGCCCCGGCGCAGCTCGAGACCGCGCTGCAGCTCCTCTACGCCCGGTTCACCCAGCCGGGCGACGATCCTGAAGCCTTCGACCTGCTCAAGCGGCAGCTCAATTCGTTCGTGGCGAATCGCCTCGACAATCCTGAAACGGTCTACGGCGACACACTCGAGGCAGTCAACACCTCGAAGCATTACACGTCGACGCCGCCGACCGTGGAGCGCGTCAACGCGCTCGATCGCGCGAAGATGATGAACTTCTACCGCCAGCGTTTCTCGAGCGCCGCCGATTTCACCTTCTTCATGGTCGGCGCCTTCAGAATCGAGGACGCGCTGCCGCTGCTGGCGCAATACGTCGGCGGCCTGCCGTCAACCGGCACGGCGTCGTCCGATTTCAAGGACCTCGGAATCATGTTTCCCGCGGCGACCGAGCGCGCAAGAGTGGAGAAGGGGCGCGAGCCGAAAAGCGAAACGGTAATCAGCTATTTCGCCGACCCGCCCGGGAGTGACGCGATGGAGCAGGAGCGCGCGCTCGCCGCCACCGACGTGCTCGAAATCGCCCTGCGCGACATCCTGCGCGAGGAGTTGGGACAGACCTATACCGTGTCGGTGGACCTGTCGCAGGGCCTGCCGCAGCGCGGCGGCGGCCACGTCGAGGTGAGCTTCAGCGCTGCGCCCGAGAACATCGAGAAGATGGGCGCGCGCGTGATGCAGGAAATTCAGCGGCTGCAGAAGGAAGGTCCGACCGAGGATCTGGTGAACCGCGCCAAGGAAACCGCGCGCCGCAACTACGAAACGCAGCTGCGGCAGAACGACTACTGGCTCCGCCGCTTCCAGGCCGTACAGTTGTGGGGGCAGGAGCCCGGCATCATCGCGCACCGCCTCGACCGCATCAATGCCGTCACGCCGGCCTCGGTGCAGGAGGCCTTCAAGAAGTACTTCCCTGCCGATCGCATGACCGTCGTCACGCTCGTGCCGGCGAAGTAGGAACTACGGCTCGTAATGACGCATCACGAGCTCGACGATCACGACCGCCGCGAGCACCGATGCCACAAACGCGGCGGCGAGCCACAGCATCATCTTCTTGTAATAGGGATCCACGGGGTGCCGCGCGAATTATAGGGGATAATCCCCGCGCATGAATGCGATCGACTACGCCGTCGTCGCCGCCTACCTCGTCGGGATTACGATCTTCGGGTCCTATTTCGCCAGGTTCCAGAAGAACACCAGGAACTATTTTCTGACCGACAACTCGATTCCCTGGTGGGCGATTTGCTTCACGATCGTCGCCACGGAAACGAGCACCCTGACTTTCATCGGCGTGCCGGCCTCGGCCTACGCCGGCAACTGGACGTTTCTGCAACTGGCGGCCGGCTACGTCATCGGCCGCATCATCGTCAGCATCGTTTTCCTGCCGAAGTATTTCGGCGGCGCCCTCGTCACGTCGTATCAACTGCTGCGGCAGCGGTTCGGCACGTCAGTGAGCACCGTGGCGGCGGCGCTGTTCCTCGTCACCCGGTCGCTGGCGGATGGCATCCGGCTGTTCGCGACCGCCCTCGTCATTTCGATCGTCACCGGCGTGCCGGTCCCGTGGACGGTCTGCGTCCTTGGCGCGGCAATGATTGTCTACACGGTGCGCGGCGGGTCGGCCGCGGTGATCTGGACCGACGTCGTGCAGATGTTCATCTACATCGCCGGCGCGCTGGTCGTCTTCTTCGCGCTGCTCAACCAGATTCCGGGCGGCTGGAGCGAGGTCGTGCGTGCCGGCATGGCCGCGGGCAAGTTCACGGTGCTGGACTTCTCGCTCGACCCGGCCAGGATCTATACGTTCTGGGCGGGACTCGCCGGCGGCATCGCGCTGACTCTCGCCACTCATGGGACGGATCAGTTCCTCGTGCAGCGGCTGCTGTCGGCCGAAACACCCAAAGGCGCCGCCCGCGGCCTGGTGCTGAGCGGATTCATCGTGTTCGCACAGTTCACCCTGTTCCTCCTGATCGGCGCGATGCTGTTCGCCTATCACCAGCACTTTCCCTTGACCGTGCCGCTGCCGCGCAACGACGCCATTCTGCCGCGCTTCATCGTCGACCACTTGCCGCATGGACTGATCGGCTTCATCATCGCCGCCATCGTCGCGGCGGCGCTCTCGCCGTCGATCAACGCCATGGCCGCGACGACCGTGAACGACTTCTATCTCCGCTATGTCAAGGTGCGGCCCGACGAGACACGGCTGCTCCAGATCTCCAAGCGGCTGACCATCTTCTGGGGCATCGTCCAGTTGTTCGTGGCGCTCGGGGCGCAGTGGCTCGACCAGTCCGTCCTCGACGCCGGCTTGTCGGTCCTGTCGCTGACGACGGGACCGGTGCTCGGCGCATTTCTGGTGGGTGTGTTGACGCGGCGGGTGGGTGCGGCGTCGATGATCGGCGGGATGGCGATAGGCGGCGTCGTGCTCGGCTACACGTGGGGAACCGGCGCAGTCGGATGGACGTGGTTCGCCCTCATCGGCGCGACGGTCAGCGGCGTCAGCGCGCTGGCGATGAGCTTCGTGTTGCCGGGCGAGGCGGCCCCTGTCGCGGCCCGCTGATTCGCGCTCAGCGTGGAGGGTGCTTCAGCGCTTGACGCACGCGTCGATCCACGCGCCGAATGCGTGCAGGAAGGTCCGCAACCGCGTCGATCGGATTCGTGACAGTCGCGGCGGCAATCCCGTGCAGGGTGAATGATGATGAATGCGCTTCTCGTCGGTGTCGGCGGTGCGGTGGGCTCGGTCGCGCGCCACGGTGTGAGTGTCGCGATAGCGCGGCTGAGTCCAGCGCGGGTCACGCCGCTGGCGACGATGACGGTGAATCTGGCCGGGTGCCTCGCGGTCGGCATCCTTGCCGGGCTCGTCGCCAGCGAGCGGCTGACACTGACGCCAGGCGCGCGCGCCTTTGTGTTCGCGGGCGTGCTGGGCGGATTCACGACGTTCTCGAGTTTCGGGCTCGACACGTTCACGCTGGCGCACGGGGGACGGCCGGGCGTCGCCGCGCTCAACGCCGCCATACAGGTCGGCGTGGGGTGCGCCCTGGTAGTGGTGGGGTATGCGGTCGCGGCGCGGGTGCGCTAGCCGGCGGGGGCCTCGAGCTTCAGCACCTGGCGGATTTCACGCGCCAGTGCGTCGGGGAGAACGGGCTTGGCGAGAAAGCCGTCGGCGCCGGCTTTCCTGGCGCGCTCGCGGTGCTCGTCGAAGGCGTGCGCGGTCAGCATGATCAGCGGAATGTGGCTGGTCGCGACGTCCTCTTTGAGCAGCCGGAGCGCTTCCCATCCGTCCATGCGCGGCATCGTCGCGTCCATGAGAATCAGGGCGGGCTTTTCGAGCTTGGTCTGCAGGATGGCGTCGTGGCCATTGACCGCCTCGGCCCAGCGGAACCCTTCGTGCTCCAGGTACATGCCGTACATCTCGCGCGCGTCGAGGTTGTCGTCGACTATGAGAATCAGCGGTGGCTGGGTCATGGACGCGGACAGTGTACCCACAAAATAGTCCAGATGACAGACCAAGCCTTCGCCCGGGCCGTCGAGTCCGGAAGCGTGACGCCGGCGGAGTTCGGCCACCTTGCCCATGTCCGCGTCGCCTGGGTCTACCTGCACGAGGCGGCTTCCGTGGAGGACGCGCTGTCGACAATGCGCGCGGCGATCCAGCGGTTCGCCTCAGCCGCAGGCGTGCCGCAGAAATATCACGAGACGATCACGGTCTTCTGGATGCGCCTGCTTGCCAACGTCAGGGCACTCGGCGCCGCCGGCGAGCTGGCGGAGGTGTTGCGTGAATTTCCCGCGCTCGCCGACAAGGACCTTCCGCTGCGTTATTACTCCCGCGAACGCCTGTTCAGTGACGAGGCGCGCACCGGCTGGGTGGATCCCGATCGACGGCCCCACGGCGTGATAGCGTTTCATGACACGGAGGCGTGATGACTCGATTGATCCGGATTCGCGTGGCCCTCGGCATCCTGCTCGCGGCGATCGTGCTGATGGCGCACCCGCCGCGCCTCGCCGGACAACTCGCGGCGACGCCGATGGACGTCATGCCGGCCGCTCGCGCTGCGGCGTTCGTTGACGCCGCCGCCCGCGGTGTCGATTACCTTCCCGGCGAGGTCATCGTCAGGTTCAAGGACGGCGTCACGCCGGTGCGGCAGCAGCGGGCGCTCGACGCGCTGCGCAGCCGGCCGGCGGTGGCCGCGCTCGAGTGGGAGGGGGAGGTCGCGATCCTGCGCGACGCTTCGCAGCCCGACGCCACCATCCTCGCGGCGCAGCTTGCTTCGCAGCCGGAAGTTCTCTACGCCGAGCCCAACTACCTGCGGCATCACGACGCGACGCCGAACGACACGGGCTACGGTCCGCGTCAATGGAACCTCCAGGCGCTCGACATGCCGAAGGCGTGGGACATCAACCCCGGCGCCGGCAGCGGCATCATCGTCGCCGTCGTCGACTCGGGCGTGACGACGGAGAACACGACGCGGACGGTGGCGACATGGAACGGGTCGGCGATCCAGACCATCACCGTTGCTTATGCGACCAACCCCGATCTCGCGGCGAGCCGCCTCGTCAGCCCCTTCGATTTCGTCACCAACGGCGGAACCACGGTGCTCGATTCGGACGGCCACGGAACGCATGTCAGCTCGACGATCGGTGAGGACACGAACAACGCGCTCCTCGACGCCGGTATCGCCTATAACGCGCGCATCATGCCGGTGAAGGTGTGCACCAGCTACTGGGATGTGCAGTTCGCGTTTTCCGCAGCCGGCGGGCGGGGCTTCGTGCCGAGAGACGCGGGCGGCTGTCCGACATCCGCGGTCGGCGCAGGCGTCCGTTACGCCGCCGACAACGGCGCGAAGATCATCAACATCAGTCTCGGCGGCAGCAATCCATCGGTGACGGAACAGGAGGCGATCAGCTACGCGGTGGGCAAGGGCGCGTTCGTCGCTGTCGCCGCAGGCAACGAAAAGCTGGAGGGCAATGCGGTGCACTACCCGGCGTCGTACGCCGCATCGATCGGCGGGGCCATGGCGGTCGGCGCGACCAACCGCTCCGGTAATCGCGCCTTCTACTCCAACACCGGCAGTTACGTGGAGATCGCGGCGCCCGGAGGTGATTCGCGCGACAGCGACGCCAGCGGCAACGGATTTGTCTGGCAGTCCACGATCCGCCCCTCGCTGAGCGCTCCGTCCGCGGTGATCTTCCCGCGATTCGATTCGTATGCGGAGGTCGGCTATTCCGGCACGTCGATGGCGACACCGCACGTCGCCGGCCTGGCGGCGCTCCTTGCCGCGCAGGGCGTCACGGCCCCCTCGGCGATCGAGGACCTGATCAAACGCACGGCGAAGTTCCTCGGAACCGCGAGCGCCAGCAACGCCAGCCGGAGCGACGACTTCGGCTTCGGCCTCATCCAACCCCGGCCCGCGCTGTTCGGGTTCGGCATCCGGAAGTAGGGATCATGCGTTCGATTCTCCGCCGCGCGTGTGTCGCGGCCGCGCTGGGGCTGGCGCTGAGCGGCGCCCCCGCGGCGGCGCAGGGTGCGCCGTCCTCCACTGGCCTTCGCGCCTACGGTATCGTCGATTCCACTGCCCTGGCGGCAAGGGAAAGCTTCGACGCCGTGCTCGGCACCTCGCACCTCACCAGCTTCGGGGGCGGTGCGGACGTCGTCGACATCTGGAAGCATCTGTTCGTCCGCGTCGCCGTCACGCACGGGAGCAAGTCCGGCAGCCGCGTGTTCGTGTCGGGCGGGCAGGTGTTTCCGCTCGGCATTCCGTTGACCGTCACGATGACGCCAATCGAGGCAGGAGGCGGATGGCGGTTTGCCTCCTCACGCGCCAGCCGCATCGTCCCCTACCTGGGCGCCGCGTTCCTGTCGGTGGGGTACCAGGAGACGTCGAAGTTCGCGGAGGCGGCAGAGAACACGTCGCAGCGATTCGGCGGCCAGGCTGTGTTCGGCGGAGCCGAAGTCGGAATTGCGAAGTGGCTGGTAGCCTCAGGCGAAGCGCAGTATCGCCGCGTGCCCGACGCGCTCGGCGCCGGCGGCGTCTCGAAGGATTTCGGCGAGTCCGATCTCGGCGGCATCACCGCGCGCATCACGATCGGGATCCGGGTCGTGAGGTAGCAGAGCTCAGTGCTCCGGGCACCGTGCTCAGTGCTTAGCAGGGTGCTGAAAAACTGGCGCGCCAGGACCTTCCGCCTGAAGGCGGAAACTACAGGAACTCCAACTACCGACTACCCACTCTCATCGCGGGCCCG
>JANPCT010000306.1:0-6147 GCA_031431095.1 Acidobacteriota bacterium
CTCCACTGGTACAGAACCTGTCCCGCCCAGTTGTTCGAGAGGCGCTTTTTGAAGGTGAACTCGACGGCATCGTAGTCGCGGACCGGCTTCGGCATGTAGGCCGGCGTGCCGGTCGTAAACAGCTTGCCCGGCCCAAACAGGAACTCCAGCCGGCCGATGGGACCTTCACCGGGGTTGCCGATGAAGTAGTACTCCGTGCCCCCCTCGTTCCACCCGAAGTCTTCGATCGTCCGCGTCACCCACTTGTGCACGTATCGCGCCGAGACGGACGTCGCCCGGCTGAGTTCGTGCTCCACGCCGGCAATGCCTTCCTGTGTCTGCACGGGTTTCATGTTGTCCTGCAGCAGGTTGCGCGGCTTGCCGAAGTACTTGGTCGTGACGAGATTCGTCTCCGGATCGATTTCGTTCGACCCGAAGCGCAGCCGCTGGGTCTCGATGAAGCTGCCCGGGCACCCCGTCGTCCCCTGCTGACAGTTGATGCCCGGCCAGTCGAAGGTATCGAGCGTGTGGTTGTAAATCAGCCACGACTCGCCACCAAGCGATCCGCGCGGCATTTCGAGCTTCGTGATGTCGAAGAAGCGCCCGAAGCTGCCGTACACCTTCCACTTGCTGTTGCCCGCCACGTCCCACGCGAACCCGATGCGCGGCGCGATCTTGTCGCCAAACGGGAATTCGATGGCGTTGCCCGTGGAGCCCTCAGAGTAGAACGGTACTTTCTCGGACTCGATCCGCACGCCGGCATTGATGGACACGCGGCTGCCCGGCGCCCAGCTGTCCTGGATGAACAGCCCCCAGTTGTCGGAGTGGACGTCGCCAATGCCGATGACGCCGTTCGACACCGAATAGTAGCCGTACTTGCCGCGCACGGACCGGCCAGCCGCATCGATGTACTCCTGGTCCCAGTTGAACGTGATCGTCGGCTCGATCTGGCCGCGGAACCGGTCGTTGAGGATCCGTTCGAAGCGGACGCCGCCCTTGAACGTGTGCTCACCCTTGGCCTGGACGTAGTGCGTCGAGGTCGCGTTCATCATGTAGCGGCCCTGGAGGTCCCTGACCGTCTTGAAGCTCGACTTGTTGTCGCTGAAGCCGCTCACCTGACGCAGGTTGCCCGGAATCTCTGGGAACATCGAGTTCTCGTTCGCGAACGAGTGCACGATCGCCGTCCCGTTTCCGAGCGTCTCGCTGTCGTAGGAGAAGTAGCCGCCCGAGACGTTCACGAACCACCGGTTCGACGCCGTCCAGTCCAGTCCGCCTGCATAGCTGTCGTTCCAGTTGTTCGACCCGATGACGCCATAGTCGACGTTCGGATTGCTCGCGCTGTCGCCGGGTATGCGCGCGTTGGAATTGCTCGGCAGCCCGCCCCGCGACCGGCCCCACGTCGGTGCGTAGGTGAACTTCACTCGAACATTCTTGCGCAGCTGAGAGGACAGGTGCACCGTCAGGTTGTCGACGGGGTTTGTCTGCTTGAACGTCTGATCCTGCTGGCCGTTGGCGGCCGTGTTCGTGAAGTGGACCTTGCGGGTGACCTCTTGACGCACCGGCGCGTATCCGGCGTAGAACCACAACCTGTTCTCCAGAATCGGGCCCCCCAGTTCCAGCACGGGCTCCGTGGTCGGAATCGTGTCCAGCGGGAACTTGACGTACTCGGCCTTCGTGGTGTCCGCCGGATTGAGTCTCAGCGCCGGGCGGTTCGCGCCTTTCAAGGATGTGTTGTTCGTGAAGTAGAGGCCCGCGCTGCCGCGGAACGCGTTCGTCCCGCTCTTGGTGATCGCGCTCACGACACCGCCGGTCGCGCCCGGGTACTCGGCGGCGTAGCCGCTCGTCTTCACCTGGACTTCGGCGATGAAGTCGGTGACGACCCCCTTGCCGGTCACTCCGGTCGTCAGATTCGTCGTATCGACGCCATCGACGATGAACCGGTTCTCGGAGCCGCTGGCGCCGTCAATCGAGATACCGCCGGCGCGCTGCTCGGCGTTCGAGCCGGGCGCCATCGCGATGACGCCCGTAAAGTCGCGCCCCTTCGGGATGCGATCGATGGCCTCCTTCGTCAGCGATGTCGAGTTGGCGTTCTGCTTGACGTCGATCAGGGGGGATTCAGCCGTGACCTGCACGCTTTCCGACACCGAGGCGATCGCCAGCGTCATGTCAACCTTGAGCAATTGCCCCAGCGCAAGCTGCACATTGGTGACCTTCGATGGCGTGAAACCGGCCAGCGTCGCCGTCACCTGATACACGCCCGGGGGCAGGGCCGGAAAGCGATATCGGCCTTCCGCATCGGTCACCGTCGTATTGACGGCGACCTGTTGGAGGCTCTTGGCCTCGACGGTGGCCCCCGGCATCACGGCCGCCTGCGCGTCCTTGATCACCCCCTGTATCGATCCCGTCTGCTCCTGCGCAGCCGCCGGCATGGCCATCACGGCCATGAGCACCAGCAAAAATAGGTGTCTCATCCTCATCGTCTGCTCCTTGTGTCGAAATCCAACCACGAACACGCGCACACGTGTTCGCGCAGCGCATGCCGTACTGCCACAGCGCACATTAACCGCTCCCTCAGTCGCCGATCAAGCCAATAAACCGACCGCACGCCAGAGGGGAGGGGTTTCATCTGGCGCGTCGGAACGTCGAAAAGGCACGCCTCCGGCGCGCTGGCAGAGAGGGCGCCTTCAGGAGCACGGCGTGAAGAGGGCGGAATCGTCGCCATCCTCTCGGTTCTGGACACCCGCCGCACGTGGCGGGGGCGCGGGCGGGGTCAGCGACCTGTGACCCTTGCCAGGAACTCGAAGAACGCGCGCTTCCGCGCGGAGCTGATGCCCCAGGTCACCGGCGGGGACTGGTAACCCTCCTCGAACCCCTCGCCCTTGCGCCGGTAGTCGAACCACCCCCACGACGCATGCGCCGCAAGAGCCGACGTGAAGTTGTTGGCTGACTCGTCGAAGCGCTCGTGGTCGTCTTCGTTGAAGACGATCGGCATTGGCCGATAGCCGGCAACAGCGCGTGTCTGCTTCACCATCTCGGTGATCCGTTGCGGGTCGGTCACGCCGTTTCCGTGGAGGAGCAGGAAGTCGGACGCGCGCACGACGTTCTCCAGGGGCACCGCGCCTCCCCCATAGCTGGTGCCGACCAGCAGGCGTCGACCGTCACGCGCGGTCCTGCCGACACGTTCGATCAGTTCATGAACTCGGGCCGGCTTCAGAATGGCGTGATCGTAGGCCGCGACGTTCGTCTCGTTGTTGACCTCGACGAGCACGTTCCGCCATCCGCCGGCGAGCAGCCATCGGGTGGCCTCATCGGTCGCACGGAGCACCGCGACCTCGTCACGGAGGTGCTGGTCCTGACCAAAATAGAAGTATCCGAGGATCACCACCATCCCCCGCGCATCCGCGGCATCGAGCACACGGCGCATCCGGTCGGCGAACGCGGGCCGCAACGATCCGTCCTCGGCGAAGCCACTCGATTGCCAGGTCTGCGGCCCTGAGGAATAGCCTTCCGGAGATCCGCCTTGAAAATTGACTGTGACAGCCAGCAGTCCACGCGCCTTCCAGGCTGGGAGCGCGGCGATGAATTCGCGGACGTTGCGCTCGGCGTCCCACCGGCCGGTATCCGGGTAGGCCCAGCGCGGCATCGTTTCCGGGTTCAGGTCGTCGTAGGTGCCCTGCACCATTCGCGCGTTGAGCAAGAGGCCTTCGATGCGATGCCCGTTCCACGTGCGGCCGTGATAGGTCGCTTGGCCGTTGATGTGAAAATCCTCGCCGACGATGCTGATCGCGGTCTTCTGCTGCGCGGAGCCGGGGACGAGGACCGGGACGGTTATCGCGAACAGGAGACCGAGGCGGAGTGCTGCACGGTTCATGACGGGGGGATCGTAACACCCGTCAGTGACGCCAGCCGAGGCGGCGCGCGTGCGTCGACGCCAGTAGAAGGACGGTAGGAAGATCAAGGCAGAGAATCAGGTCACCCGAGACCGGCGCTCAGCGAGGGCGATCGACGCCGGGACCGGCGCTCGGGATGCCGCCGACTGCCTGCGAGCCCAGGCGCGTCGCCCTGACGATCTGGTCGAGTCGCGTGAACTCGGCCCGCTCGCGCTCGGCTTCGGCCGTGCGGCCCGCGCGCCTGTAGGCGCGCGCAAGAATGAAATGGGCCTGCGGGCTGCCCGGTGCGATGGTGGCCGCCTTCTCCAGTTCGGGAATCGCTCGTTGGTTCTCATTCAGCTCCAGCAGGACCTGCCCAAGTGCGAGGTGCGTGGCGAAGTGATCGGGAGCAAGCTTCGCGCCTGCGATCGCGACGGGCAACGCCTGCGCCGCCTGCCCACGTTTGAGGTACTCGAAGGCGATCTGCAGTCGTGCCGGCACGTGGGTCGGCGAGATCGCCAACTCGCGGCGGAATTCTTCGAGCGCGCGATCCGGATCCTCCGTCAGAAAAAAGACGCCCCTCGCGTAGTGCGCGTGCGGGGTTTTCGGATAGCGCGTCACAAGCTCGTCGAGTGCCGCCAGGGCCGTGCCGGCGTGACGCGCGGCCATCGCGTACCCCGCGCGGCCGGCCAACAGCACGCGTTCACGCCCGGTCGCCGGCATATCCGACGGCAGTATCGGCATCCGCAACACGGTGAGCCCCAGCGCTTCAAGCACCTGCGGCGTGTCGGTGCCGTCGGCGACGAAGTCGACCAGCATCTGGTTCGCCACCTCGAACTCGCCGGCACGCGTCAGGAGAATCGCCGCATGATAGCGGACCACGGTCGCGATGCCCTGGGATCGCGCCACGCCCATTTTCCGCGCCTGCAGGAGGTCGGTGAGCGCCACGTCATATTCCCGCAGCTCGAACTCGCACAAGCCCTTCAGTCCCAGCGCGCCGGCGTGTGCCGGCGCGCGGCGCAGTACTTCGGAGAAGGCATCCTTCGCCTCGGTGTAGCGATCGAGCTCATAGAGCAGCGACGCGACGTACCATCGTCCCTCGTCCCACTCCGGTTGGGCCGCGAGGGCCTCGCGATATGTCCGGAGCGCCTCTTCGAGCTGACCTTTGTCGCGCGCTGCCGCAGCGCGGGCAGCGAGATCTTCGAATGATGGCCGTGCTGGCGGGGACTGGCCCTGAACCGCGTGTGCGGGCACGATCAACGAGCCAAGCAGCAGGATCGAGCAGACGGCGGTCGCTCTCCGCGAACGTCGGGAGGCCGCAAGTCGTGTCATGAAACAACAGCCACTGGAACTCGCATTAGGTCTACCTAGAATGGCCACTGCAGGTCGCTGAGCGCAAATGGCTCGCGGACCTCGAGCGTCTCGCCGCTCACCTCGTCGGTGACGGTGACAACGAGCTCGTACTCTCCGGCCGGCATGCCGGCCAGTGAAATCCCGGCAAAACGGCTCATCCCTCCCGGCGCGGGAATCAGCGGCGTCGGCTTCAATTCCTTGACGACGGTGCCGTCGGCCCGGCGAACGACATGGCCCGCCTTGACGCGGGTCTCACCGCTCGCGGCGCGCGCCGCGTTGAACACCGAATACTGGTAGTACAGCGTCGAACCGGGAGCGAGGAGCCGTCGCACGATCAGGACCGGCCGGGGCGGACCATCCGAACCTGGTGCCGGCACCTCGATAGTGTCGGTCACGATCAGCGATGACAGGCCCAGTCCCCGGCGAACGGGCACATCGAAATCGTGCGTCACGGATCCGAGGCGACCGCTGTTGCGATCGCGAACCACGACCCGGGCCTGGTACCGTCCGGGAGCGAGGTCGAAAGGCTCGGACAGTGAATACCATGCGGAGGTTTCAACCTTCGGCACCTGGCTCTGCAGGTTCATTTCGACGGCGCGTTCGTACCGCCTGGCGTCGCCCGTCGCCAACTCGGTGACGAGCAGCCGCACATCGAGCACGTCCGACAGCACTCCGCCGTGCTCCTTCAGCTGGAAGGCGCGAAGGTCGGCCTCGACCGCGAGCACCACCGAGGAATCGGTACCCCGGATGGTTCCAAACACGTAGGCAGCGGCACGCACCGGCAGACTTCCGAGATCGTACGGTGACTGCAGCGCTGACTCGAACGCATCCGCCGTCGCGGACGGCTTGCCGGACCGTGCGGGATTGCCGCCGGCGAAGTAACCCTTCCGGGCGCGCACCTGGACGTCTGGACGCGCGACACGCAGCTCACCGCCCACGATCTCGC
>JANPCT010000307.1:0-3329 GCA_031431095.1 Acidobacteriota bacterium
GTCAGCACGGCTGGATACGCGGCCGCGCCGCCGGGATGGCTGCGCCTGAAGCGCAGCGGCACCCTGATCACGGCGTACCAATCGGCCGATGGCGCCACATGGACGGCAATCGGATCCGACAACATCGCCTTGAGCGACACCGTTTACGTCGGGCTTGCGGCCACGAGCCACAACGCGTCGGCCATCACCACGGTGCGCGCCGACAACTTCGAAGCCGTGCAGACCGCTCCGGTGAATCAGCCGCCGGTCGTCGCCCTCAGTGCTCCCGCCAATGGGGTCTCGTTCGTGGCGTCCACGAGCATCGCCGTGAGTGCGAATGCGTCGGATCCGGAGAATCAGCTGGCGCGCGTGGAGTTCTATGCGGGATCGATCCTGGTCGGGACCGATACCACGGCGCCGTATGCCGTGACCTGGTCCCCCTCCACCGCCGGGATCTACGCCCTGTCGGCGATGGCATACGATGCCGCCGGGGCCAGTACGCGCTCGGCATCCGTGACGGTGACGGTGACGGTTCCGGTGGCCGCACCGGTGTCAGTCGGGTTTCAACATACGGCGCAGGAGAGCAGTCTGGTGACGGGCTATCTCCTGGAGCTGTTCGCCATCGGCGCGAATACGACGACCGGAACGCCCTCCAAGGAACTGGCGCTGGGCAAACCGGTAGCCGACTCACTCGGCAACCTGACCGTCGACATCAGCACCTTCTTCAATGCGCTGCCGGTGGGCTCGACCTACCAGGCTACGGTGAGTGCGATCGCCAACGGCATCAGGCTCAGGAGCGCGCCGACGACCTTCGTCAGGTAAGGCGAACGGGACTAGCGGCCGCGGCGCAGCAGCGCCGCGGCCATATACTCGCGATTCATCCGCGCGATGTTGGTGATTGAGATTTCCTTCGGGCAGACCGCTTCGCACTCTCCTTCGTTGGAGCAGCTGCCGAAGCCCTCGGCGTCATGGCGATCGATCATCCGGATGACGCGCCCCCGGCGTTCGATCTGTCCCTGCGGCAGCAGCGCCAGGTGCGAAATCTTGGCGGACGTGAAGAGCGCCGCCGACGCATTCTTGCAGGCGGCAACGCAGGCGCCGCACTGGATGCACTGCGCCGCGTCCATCGCCTGTTCGATCGTCGGCTTCGGGATGAGGATGCTGTTGCCGTCCGGCGCCCCCCCGACGTTCACCGAGGTATAGCCGCCGGCCTGCATGATGCGGTCAAGCGCGCTGCGGTCGACGACCAGGTCCTTGACGACAGGAAAGGCCTGCGCGCGCCAGGGTTCCAGCGTCAGGGTGTCGCCGTCCCGGA
This sequence comes from Acidobacteriota bacterium, assembly GCA_031431095.1. Classification (GTDB taxonomy): domain Bacteria; phylum Acidobacteriota; class Vicinamibacteria; order Vicinamibacterales; family 2-12-FULL-66-21; genus JAICSD01. The sequence continues at coordinate 1,295 of JANPCT010000307.1, forward strand.
ACGAACGCATGTGCAGCTGGCACACGGTGGTGCCACGCTGGGGTCCGTGCGCGATGCCGTCGATGAAAAAGCCGCACGAACCACAGATGCCCTCGCGACAGTCGGAGTCGAACGCGATCGGATCCTCGCCTTTGACGATGAGCCGCTCGTTCACGACGTCGAGCATCTCCAGGAACGACATGTCAGGAGCGACGCGCTCCGCGACATAGTTCACCAGTTTTCCCGGTGTGGCGGGTCCCGCCTGTCTCCAAACCCTGAGGTTGATTCGCATCGCTCCCTAAAGCCTAAACCCCCAAGCCTAACGCCTAATTCCCAGCCAAATCCCCGCCCTACTTGTAGCTCCGCTGGGACGGCTTCACGTACTCGAAGTGCAGCGGTTCCTTGTGCAGTTCGGGCGCCACGCCGACTCCCTTGAACTCCCACGCCGCCGCATACGAAAAGTTCACGTCGTCCCTCAGCGCTTCACCGTCGGGTGTCTGGCTCTCCTCGCGGAAGTGCCCGCCGCAGGACTCGGTGCGGTGCAGCGCGTCGAGCGCCAGCACCTCCGCAAACTCCAGGTAGTCCGCCACCCGTCCGGCGTATTCGAGGTTCTTGTTCAGATTGTTGGCGGCCCCTGGCACGGAGAGGTTCTGCCAGAAGCGCTCGCGCAGCCGCGGGATCGCTTCCAGCGCGCTGCGCAGCCCGGCGTCGCTGCGCGACATGCCGACGTGGTCCCACAGGATTTGCCCGAGCTCGCGATGCAGCTGCCTGGGCGTGTCGGTGCCCTTCATCTTGAGCAGGTCGGTGGTGCGCCGCTCCACCGCGCTGGCTGCCTCAGCAAACGCATCGTTCTCCACCGACACGGGTGGCAGTGATGTGCCGCTGAGATAGTGGGCGAGGGCATAGGGGATGACGAAGTAGCCGTCCGCCAGCCCCTGCATCAGCGCGCTCGCGCCAAGCCGATTGGCTCCATGGTCGGAGAAATTCGCTTCGCCGAGGACGTGGAGCCCCGGAATGGTGCTCATCAGGTTGTAGTCCACCCAGAGCCCGCCCATCGTGTAATGGATGGCGGGGTAGATCCGCATCGGCGCCTGGTAGGGGTCTTCGTCGGTGATCTTGCGGTACATGTCGAAGAGGTTGCCGTAGCGGGCAGCGATCACGGGGCGGCCGAGACGCGAAATGGCGTCGGCGAAATCGAGATACACCGCCAGGCCGCGGTCGCCGACGCCGCGCCCCGCGTCGCAGACCCCCTGGGCATTGGGCGACGCCACGTCGCGCGGCACCAGGTTGCCGAAGCTCGGATACTTCCGTTCGAGGTAGTAGTCCCGCTCCGCTTCAGGAATGTCGCGCGGCGCGCGAGTTTCGGACGAAGCTTTTGGCACCCATACCCGCCCGTCGTTGCGCAAACTCTCCGACATCAGCGTCAGCTTCGACTGGTGCGTGCCCGAGACCGGAATGCACGTCGGATGGATCTGCGTGTAGCAGGGATTGGCGAAGAAGGCGCCGCGCTTGTGCGCGCGCCAGGCAGCGGTGACGTTGGAGTTCACCGCGTTGGTCGAGAGATAGTAGGCCGTGCCGTAGCCGCCGGTGCAGAGCAGCACCGCGTCACCGGCGTGGCGCTCGATCGCGCCGCTGATCAGGTTGCGGCAGATGATCCCGCGTGCCTGGCCGTTGACGACGACCAGGTCCAGCATCTCGCGATGCGGGAACGACGTCACCGAGCCCTTGTCGATCTGCCGCATCATCGACTGGTAGGCGCCGAGCAGCAGCTGCTGCCCGGTCTGTCCGCGCGCGTAGAAGGTGCGCGACACCTGGGCGCCGCCGAACGAGCGATTATCGAGCAGGCCGCCGTATTCGCGCGCAAAGGGCACCCCTTGCGCGACGCACTGGTCGATGATGTTGACGCTCAGCTGGGCCAGCCGGAAGACGTTGGCCTCACGCGCCCGGTAGTCGCCCCCCTTGATCGTGTCGTAGAAGAGCCGCTGGATGCTGTCGCCGTCGTTCTGGTAGTTCTTCGCCGCGTTGATGCCGCCCTGCGCGGCGATCGAGTGCGCGC
>JANPCT010000308.1:0-5445 GCA_031431095.1 Acidobacteriota bacterium
CGACCAGCCGGCGCAGCACCGCGGCGATCGCCTCCGCGCTGCTCCCGGTGAACCGCGCGACGTCTGCGACCGTCACGTCGGACGCGAGCCGCTCGCCGCGCAGCCAGAACATGACCTGGAGCACCTCGTCCTGAGCGGCGAGGTCGGCGGGATCAGGCGCGTCCGCATCAGCCATGGATCGTCTCCGCCGCCACCGGCGCAACATCTACCGACAGCAGCCTGCCAATGGCGCGCACGGCTTCGTCCACGGCCCTGCCAACCGGCGGCGACAGCTCCATGGACAGTTCTTCGGTTTCCTCCGGCTCGCAACCGACGAGAAAAACTTCCGCCGGCAGCACGCCGAGGACCTGCGCGAGGCCCAGAGCGCGGGACGGCACCGCCATGTGCATGTCGATGGTGCGCAGTGCCTCGACGGCATCCACGCGCAGCACGTGCAACCGGCCGGGCGTTCCCTCCGGCGCCACCGCGTCGACGACGATGAGGCGGTCGTAGGGGGTGAGGAGCGCCTGGGCAAGCGCGATTCCACCGGTCCCGATCTCGAGCAGCACGGTGCCGGGCGGCGCGATCTGTTCGCGTTCGAGTCGGCGGACGACCTCGACGCCGAATCCATCGTCGCCGCGCAGGACGTTGCCGAATCCCGCGATCAGTGTCTTGCGCATCAGCGTCCGCCCGGGGCGGATTGGACCCCGATTGCGACGAGGATCCGTCCCTGGTCCTCCTTCACGGGAAAAATTGCGATGCGATCCGTCTCGAACCCCGCGTCGAGCCGCTTGCCGGTCCGCATGTCGTAACGGCAGCCGTGAAAGGAACACCGGATGATGGCGCCCTCGAGCGTCCCGAACCGCAGCGGCAGCGGACTCTCTCCGCACGCGTCGGTGACGGCGTGCACATCGCCGTCCACGCGTGCCAGCAGCACGGCGGTGCCGTCGAGATCGATTGGGACAATGGCGCCGGCGGCGAGCGCGCCGGAGGCGAGCGCATCCTTATAGAGGGGGACGTGGGCGCGGCGGAGCGAGCCGAGCGGAATTGTCGTGGCCGTCGCCACCGCGGACTGTCGATCGCGCGTGACGAGCTCCTGGAAGCCCACGAACGATTCTTTCAACGTCTCCTCGAGATCGGCGATCGCCGGCGCGAAGCGCGGCTGACCCGGAGCCACGCCGTGAAGACGGACATAGACAACGCCGCCGACGACTTCCAGCACTTCCACGTCCACGCCATGGGCATGCAGATGTCCCCGAACGAGATCCACTGCTTCTTCGGCGATCAGCCGCCGATCGACGGCGACGAGGTCGTACGACATCAGCAGCATCCGGATCGCGGGATCGGCGACGAGCCGGTTCACGAATGCATCACCCGCCATCCCGCGGATCGCATCCATCAAGTGGGTCAGCCCCGCACGGTGAACCGCGTCGATGCCTTCCAGCAAGCGCATGACGCGCCGGCCGACCTCGGCATCCGGGTGCTGCTGCAGTTCGCCAATCAGCCGCTCGACGTCAGCGAGGAGGTCCGTCTCCGCAGCAGCGGCGTCGTGAAGGCGCTCGGTCATCGCACAGGGACCGAGACACTGGCCGGCAGGTCGAGACCGCGCTCCGGCAGGGCCGCGAGCAGGGTCGCGTCCGCGGCGAGACGACGTACGAGCGCAGAGGCGTCGGCGATCGCCCGCGCAACCGGGGCGCTGAACTCCGGGCCGAACGCATGATCGACCGGCTCGATTTCCACGACGGCCACGGCCGGCGGCAGGACCTTGAAGTAACCGGCGATGATCAGGGTGTTGTCCAGGTTGATGATGCCGGTGACCGCTTCAGTCACTGACTGCTGCACCAGTTCGTCGGGCGGCAGCCGGCCATCCCAGCGATACGCCGTCACCTGCCCGCCGGATCTGCCGGCACGCGGGATTGCGGCGACCAGGATGACGGCCTGGAACTGCTCATCGACGGCCAGCCCCTGGAGCCATTGCACCAGAGCGATGGGGTTGTAGCTGGTGTCTTCGATGGTGACGCCGGGTTGCGGATCGCCGGCGGCAAGCCGGTCCGTCACCTCGAACGCGGCGGAATGGTCGCGCAGGTTGCGGTAGCCGAGCGCGCCGACCAGGGTCCGCATCTCAGTTGCCGGCGCCGGATTCAACCATCCAACCCGCACGCACAGGTGTTGACCTCACGCGTGACCACGCCGGCGTCGGAATGGATGTGTGTCGTGCACGGCATGCACGGATCGAAACTGCGGATGGCGCGCAGCACGTCGATCCCGCGAAACTCTTTCGGGTCGTCGGTTTCCTCGAGCAGCGGCGTATTCATCACCGCTTCTTCGTACGGACCCGGCTGCCCCCATCGGTCGGTCGGTGATGCGTTCCATGTCGACGGCGTCACGATCTGATAGTTGGACACGGCGCCGCGATCGATCACCAGGTGATGCGTCAGGTAGCCGCGTCCGGCGCCCCAGAAGCCGACGCCCCGCCGCTCCCCTTTCGACGGGATTTCGAACGGCGTGCTCGTTCGGGTATCGCCGTCCTTCAATCGATCCATGGCGGCGAGCCAGTTGTTCATGGCGACCATGGCGGTGAAGGCGACGCAGTGGGCACGCGCGCGATTACGCTCGAACGCGTTCCACACCTCGGGGACGTGCCACTCCAGTTCCATCTCCGGCAGCGCGCCCCTCGGCACGCGGACCTTGAGCGAGTGTCCGGTCGATTCGATGAAGGGATTCGCCGGCAGCTTTTGCGCGACGGCGGTATTCCACAGCCGCGCGTAACACCCCGCCTCCATGCCGAGCCGATCCCACCGCGGCGCCGTGTCCCAGGTGTACTTTTCTTTCCAGTTCTGCCCCTCAGGACGCGGCTTGGTGATCTTGTTCCACGGATGGTAGGGCGACAGCGGGTTGCCGGCAGGGTCCGTCGCGAAGTGCTGCCGCTGCCCGCTCCCGGTCCACTCTTCGTAATACGAGTGCTCGACGAACTCCTCCAGTCCCATGTTCAGCTTGTGCAGGTCCGTCGTCACCAGCTTGCCGTCGACAATCGCGCCGGGTGTGGCCCAGCGCCGGTTGCCCCACGCATCCGCGTTCTTGTAGGTCGCGTCGTAGGCATCCGGATGATCGAAGATCCCCGTGTCGATCATGTTGGCGCGCCGCGTGCCCACTTCCTTGTAGCGAGGGTTCGCCTCGTAAAAGAATTCCGTGAGGTCGTCCCAGATCGTGGCGAGCTTCTTGGCATAGTCGAAGAACTGCGAGAGGCGGAGGAACATCTCGTTCATCACCGTCAGGGTGATGGTTGAGCTCATCCCGCCGGGGACGATGGTTTGCGGATGCGGATACTTGCCGCAGATGAGCACGTAGGCTTCCCGCGCCAGCCGCGTCATGTGCAGCGCTTCGACATAGAGATGGCCGGTCAGCGGATTGAGGTCCTCCATGAGCGCCGCGATCGTCCGGTAGCCATGCACCTCCCCGTAGCGCGTCGCCGCGGTCTTGGCCCTGGCGAACAGCGCCGGATTGGTTGGCTCGACGAGCGCCGCGGAGTAGTCGGGTCCGGCGAGCAGATGCAGGTGCAGCGGGTGGTCGTAGAGGAACTCGAGCGCCAGCGCCAGGTTGCGGACGAGGACCCCCAGCGGCGGCGGCACACAGTCGATCGCCATTTCGATCGCCAGCGACGAGCATGTCGAATGGACGCCTCCGCACACGCCGCAGGCGCGGCTGGTGATGTAGATCGCGTCGCGCGGATCGCGTCCGACCATGATCACTTCGTAGCCGCGGAACAGCGTCGCCACGGATCGCGCTTCGATGATCCGCCGCTCCTTCAGGTCGGCGACGGCATGAAAGGCCAGCGCGCCGGCCACCCGGGTCACCGGGTCGAAGTCAACCGACTTGACGTGCCCGTTGCGCCGGACGAGTTCCTCCACCTGTTCCTGCGTCAGTTGCAGGGGCACGTTGGCCGGCGCCGCGGCCGCCGCGTACGGATTCGGGATGCCGCCGCGTAGCGACGCGCGTCCCTGGTCGTCGAACTCGACTGGCAGATTCTTGAAGCACATGCGGAAGCCGTCCTTCTACAGCCGGAATACCGTGGCCGCCGCGGTGAGATGCCCGCTGACCGCGGCCAGCCCGCCGTCGAGCGTCGTCAGCGCGCCATTGATCGTCGTCAATTTGTCTCCCACCGGGACGGTGTGGCGCTGGACCGCCTCGAGTCCGTCCGCAATGGCGGCGACGCTGCGGCTCGCATCACGCAGCGCCCATGCGACGGCAATCAGATAGCCCGCGAGAGCCACGACCACGAGCGCGGTGACGATGACGGTGGCCGTCGTGAGGACTTGCAAGGTGCTCATGCCGCCCATGGTCAGCTCCGTCCGGCGCGTCGCGCCAGCAACCCGGTGGCGGCGCCCAGTTTCTGTTCGATGGCCGACGCCGCCCCCAGCATGGAACCGGCAATCTCGATCGTCTTGTCGAGCGCGGGGATCTGCGCCGTATTCCCGGCAATGCCTCCGGCCGCGGTCAACGAATCGCGGGCGTAGAGCTGAATGGACCTCGCCGCGCGCCACAAGCGGTGCAGCAGGACGACCGAGAGCGGCACGAAGACGGCCAGCGTGACCGCGAGGCCGATCGCCCAGATCGCGTAGACCGATCTCATTGGCCCTCCTGACGCTGAAGGGATGTCGCCAGAGACCCGAGGTTGGCGTCGACGACGACCAGGCCATCGCGAATCGCGGCGAGACCGCCGTTCAGTCGCGTCACCTCCCTGGGGATGTTGCCGGTCTCCACCTCGATGGCGCGCAGGCCGACGCGGATCTTCGCGAGGAAGCTCACCGGCGTACCGCCGGTGGGCTGCAGCTCGCGGAGGATGAGCGTGAGGAACGTCGCGAGCGCAATGAACAGCGCCGCTGCCGCAACAACCGAGGCGAGCGTCAGCCAGGCCATGAAACTCATCACCGGTCCCCTTTCCCCGTCACGCAGGCCGGACATCCGGGGCAGCCCGACGCGTGCGCCGCGATGGCACCGGTGGCAGCCGCGATTCCTCCGGCCGACGCCAGGATCTGCCCGCCCAGGTGATTGGTCCGCTGCAACATCGCCAGGTGAATCGTATTGTTGGCGATCTTCTGCCCCACCGTCCAGATCGCCGAGACGCCGCCGTGAATGCGCTTCGCGGTGACGAGAATCAGCGTCAGCAGCACCGCAACCACAAGCAGCACGACGACGAAGATGCCGAGCGTCGCCAACCACATCTGCTGGATGGCCGGTGTCATTGCAGCGCCTCCTTCCCTGTCAGCGCCTGCGCCAGCAGCGTCGCCTTGTTCTCGATCGCCTGGACATTGGCCAGGATGTCTTCCGCCACCATGTTGGTGGTCTCGAGCGCCCACACGGGCTGCGTCTGCTGCCGGATCGCCTGTGCGGCGGTGATCACCCGCACGGCGTCGGCGAGAATCTTTCGCGCCGTCAGCCAGATGACGATCAGCAGCGAGGCGGCAA
>JANPCT010000309.1:0-7897 GCA_031431095.1 Acidobacteriota bacterium
GGAACACCGCCCGCACGGAGCTCGATGGGCCGCCCAGCCCGATCGTCAGGCAGCAGATCGAAGCGATCCGCCGCAAAGGGGCCACGCTCAGCGAGAGCGATCGCACGCAGCTGGCGGAGCTGCAGGCGGTGCAGGACGTACGCGTGCCCTTCACGATCCAGTGGGACCGCGCGGCAAAGACCGCGACGATCGAGATCGACGGCGAGACGGTGCGGCTCGAGCCTGGCAAGTGGTCGCCATGGATCGATCTCACCTTCAAGGTGAATTTCATCGTCCGGCTGCACGGCATGATGCAGATGCTTCTCGTCAACGCCGGCGGCGAGCTCCAGCTGTACGTGTCGCCGGTGAACTTCAAGCCCGATCGTGCGCCGATTGCGATCTCGTCACCCGCGTCCTTCTCCGGCGATCTCTATAAGGCGGTGGGCAACTACCGCACCCTCGGCTGGGCCGAGGCGACCTGGGCGCTGAACGAAGGACGCATGGACGAAAAGACGTTCATGGACGACCTCATGGTGGCGTTCGACGATCGCGCCAAGGTGATCCTCAACCGCGTCGACGCGAAGGACTGGGACCTGCTGATTGGCGTCATCGAATCCACCGATCGCGTCCAGCACATGATGTGGCGCCTCATCGATCCACAGCATCCCCTCTACGACGCGAAACTTGCGTCACAGTTCGGCGATTCGATCGAGCGCGTCTACAAGCGGGCGGACGATTTCGTCGGCGCCGTGGTCGCGCGCGCCGGCCCCGGCGTGGCGGTGATGATCGTCTCGGACCACGGCTTTCACTCGTGGCGCAAAGCCGTCAACCTGAACACCTGGCTCGTGCAGCACGGCTACATGACGCTGAAAGGCCAGGAAGTCACGAAGGACAAGAAACTGTCGGACCTCTTCGGCGGCGGCACGTTCTGGGAGAACGTGGACTGGACCCGGACGCGCGCCTACGCGATGGGGATCGGGCAGGTCTACTTCAACCTTCGCGGCCGTGAATCGCAGGGCATCGTCAGCCCCGGCGCCGAGGCATCGGCTCTTGCCGACGAATTGAGCAGGAATCTCCTGACCATGCAGGACCCCGACGACGGCGCCGCGATTATCCGCGCCGTCTACAAACGCGACGACATCTATGCGGGGCCGTACCTGCACAACGCCGCGGAACTGCAGGTCGGCATGAACGAGGGCTACCGCGTCTCGTGGCAGACGACGCTGGGCGGCTCGCCGCCGGGAATCGTCTACAAGAACGACCGGAAGTGGAGCGCCGACCATGGCGGCTATGACTTCGCGATTACAGCCGGGGTGTTCGTGACGGGCCGGCCGATCAACACGACGACGCCGCGGATCATCGACATCGCGCCGACGGTGCTGCGGTATTTCGGTCTGTCGGTTCCGACGGACATCGACGGGAAACCCCTGTTTTGAGTGTGTCGCTTCGGCTTCTTCGTCGTCCTGCGACACTGTGCCTCCTTCTCGCCTTGACGTCCCTATGCGGAATTGCCGCGCAGGCGCCGGCGGATCGCGCCCGCACGGAGGCCCTGGCCGCGCGCGCCGCCGAGCGGCTCGCGGCGCTGCAACGCGAAGCGGAATCCCTGGCGACGCGTGAACGCGGCCTGCTCGCCGATCTGCGCAAGCTCGAAATCGAGCGCGCCATCAGGGTCGAGCAGCTGGGACAGATTGCGCGCGACGAGAGCGCCGTGCAGCAGTTGCTCTCGGCGGCGGCGGCTCGGTCCGCAGCGCTGCAGCGCGATGCGGAGCGGCAGCGGCCTGACGTCGAAGCGCGCTTCGTGCAGCTCTACAAGATGGGACGCGCCGGCTACTGGCGCCTGCTGCTGGACGTGAACAACCTGCGCGAGGTCGGCCGCGCCTATCGCACCGCGGCGGCGCTCGGACGGATCGACCGCGATCGCATCGACGAACACCGCCGCACGCTGACGGCACTGCTGACCGAGCGCGCCACGCTGCAGAAGCGCGCCACCGAGCTCGAGACGCTGCGCCGCCGCGCGCGCGAGGCAACGGCCGCGGTCGAACGCGCCGTCTCGGCGCGGAGCGCCCTGGTCACCGCGATCGATACGCGGCGCGACCTCAACGCCCAGTTGACCGGCGAGCTGCAGGACGCGCAGCGCGCGCTGCAGGCCACGCTGATTCAGGTCAGCGCGGGACGCGCGACTGTGGCGCCCACCCTTCCGGTCCGGCCGTTCCAGGGCGCGCTGCCGTGGCCGGCGGAGGGTGTCCTGTCGGCTCGATTCGGCCCGCGCCGCCCCGGCGTCGCCGGTCCCGCGATACGGAACGGCATCGAACTCTCTCTCCCGGAAGGGCGCCCGGTTCATGCCGTCCACGACGGGACGGTTGCGTTCGCCGAGCCGTCGAGCGGCTACGCCGTACTCGTGATCGTCGACCACGGCGATCAGATCTACTCGCTTTACGGCCATCTGGGGACAGCGACCGTCCATCGAGGAGACAAGGTGGACGCGTCCACGACAGTCGGGCTGGCCGGCCGCAATCCGTCAGGCAACCCATCCCTTTACTTTGAGCTGCGCGTCGACGGTAAGGCCGTGGATCCCCTACAATGGTTGAAGCGATGAGTACACGTACGCGCCTGTCGATCCTGCTGATTTCCACGCCCTTGCTGGCCTTCATCGTGTTTGGCAGCCTTGGCAAGGCGTCGGGTGGCGACCAGACATTCCAGCACCTCAGGGTGTTCGAGGATGTCGTGTCGCTCATCCTGAACAACTACGTGGAGAACGCCAAAGTCGACAAGGTCATGGAGGGAGCGCTGCGCGGCCTGGCCGACGGCCTCGATCCGGACAGCGCCTACCTCACCGCCGCGGAGGTGAAGTCGATCGAGCCCGGCGAGACGCTGCCCGCCGGCGATGTCGGCATCGAGCTCACCCGCCAGTACTACCTTCGTGTCATTGCCGCGCGCGACGAGTCGCCCGCGGCGAAGGCCGGCCTGCAGACCGGCGACTACGTTCGCGCCATCGACGGCAAGCCCGCGCGCGATCTGTCCGTCTTCGAAGGGATGCGGTTGCTGCGGGGCGCGCCCGGCTCCAAAGTCACCTTGACGGTGATCCGCGGCAATGCCGCCGAACCCCGCCAGATCGAGCTCGTTCGCGAAAGGACCCCCGGCGCCGTCGTCACCGGCAAGATGATGGGCGCCGATCTCGGGTACATCCGTATCGCCTCGTTCGGCCCCGACGCGGCCGCGAAGATTCGCGCGCAGGCCGAGACCCTGTCGAAGTCCGGCGCCAGGGAGCTGGTGCTCGACATCCGCCACACGGCGGAGGGACGATTCGACACCGGCATCGAGGCCGCTCGACTGTTCGTGAAATCCGGCACCCTCGCCATGATCGGCGGGCGCGACGAGACGAAGGCGGCAAAGGCCGCCACGACGCCCGCGGGTGGCGATGCTGCGCCAACCACGATCCCGGCCGAGAAACCGTCCACGAAGCCGTCCGCCTCCTCGATCAAGGAAACGATCGCCACCAAGGCCGGCGACGGCTCGATCGTGCTGCCGGTGACACTGCTCGTGACGACCGGCACGTCCGGGGCCGCCGAGTTGTTCGCGTCCGCGCTCGATGGCAACAAGCGCGCCGAGCTCATCGGCGAGCGCACGCTCGGCCGCGCCGGCCTCCAGAAACTGGTGCGCCTCCCCGACGGACGCGGCCTGTGGCTCACCTACGCGCGATACCTGACGCCCGATGGCGAAACCATCCAGGGTAAGGGCCTCACCCCGGACTTGAGTGTCGACGACCCCGACGTCGATTTCGATCAGCCGCGCCCGGCCGGGGATCCCATCCTGGAGGCGGCTCTCGGCCGCATCGCCAAGAAGAAGGCCGCCTGATCGATTGCCCTGATCCGGCACGTTCTGCTACACTTAGCGTTTTGTTACGCCTGTGTTTTAGGGGCATAGGCGCGTAGCTCAGTGGTTAGAGCGCCTGCTTGACACGCAGGAGGTCGGTGGTTCGACTCCACTCGCGCCTACCAAACCTTCGCTCGCTGCGCGAGCTACGGATGGCAAGCCAGCGTGGCGACCCGTCCACCGAAGCGCTGAGCGCAAAGGTGGACTGCTGGAAATACCAGAATCAATGAGTGAGATCACAATCACCCTGCCCGATGGCTCGAGCCGTCGAGTGCCGGCCGGCAGCACGCCGGCCGACGTCGCGGCCGTGATCTCTCCGCGCCTGGCCAGGGCGGCCATTGCCGCCGCGGTCGACGGCCGCGCCGTCGATCTGACCTTCCCGTTGACGGGCGACGCCCGCGTCGAGATCCTCACCGATCGCGGCGCCGACGCGCTCCACGTTTATCGTCACAGCACCGCGCACCTGCTTGCCGCGGCGGTCACCACGCTCTATCCGGGAACGCAGTGCGGCGTCGGTCCCGCCACCGACGAAGGCTTCTTCTACGACTTCGTGGTGCAGCGCCCGTTCGTGCCGGAAGACCTCGAGGCCATCGAGAAGAAGATGAAGGAGATGGCCGCGCAGGACCTCGTTTACGAGCGCCAGATCTGGCCGCGCCAGGAGGCGATCGACTTCTTCACGAAACGCGGCGAGCCGCTCAAAGTCCAGTTGATCCAGGAGAAGACCGAGGGCCAGCGCGACGTGTCGGTCTACACCATCAAGGATCGCGACACCTTCGTGGACTTCTGCGTCGGTCCGCACGTCCCGTCCGCCGGCCGGCTGAAGGGGTTCAAGCTCCTCACCACGTCGAACGCCTACTGGAAGGGGGATGCGAAGAACCAGCCGATGCAGCGCGTCTACGGCACGGCGTTCTTCAGCGACAAGGACCTGCAGGCGCACCTCGCGCGCATCGAGGAAGCGAAGAAGCGCGACCATCGCAAGGTCGGCAAGGAGCTCGGGCTCTTCACCTTTCACCAGTGGGCGCCGGGTTCCGCCTTCTGGCTGGCAAAGGGGACGACTCTCTATAACACGCTCGCCAATTACATGCGCGGCGTGCTGTTTCCGTCCGGATACGTCGAGCTGAAGACGCCGCTGGTCTACAACAAGGCGCTGTGGGAGACGTCCGGCCACTGGGGGCACTACCGCGAGAACATGTTCCTGGTCGAATCGCGCGACGGCGATCCGATGGGCATGAAAGCCATGAACTGCCCGGGCCACATGCTCGTGTTCGGCAGCGAGGTCCGCAGCTACCGCGACCTGCCGATCCGTTTCCACGAGCAGACGCCGCTCCACCGCAACGAAGCGTCCGGAGTGCTCGCCGGACTCACGCGCGTCCGGCAGTTCTCGCAGGACGATGCGCATTGTTTCGTGACGCAGGAGCAGATCGGCGAAGAAGTCGAGCGGCTGATCCGGCTGGTGCAGCGCGTCTACGCCGATTTCGGGTTGCCGTTCGTGGCCAAGCTCTCGACCCGCCCGGACGACTTCCTCGGTGACGTGTCGACGTGGGATCACGCGGAAGCGCAGTTGCGGGCCGCGCTCGACGCGACCTGCCTGCCCTACGAGCTGAACGAGAAGGACGGCGCGTTCTACGGTCCGAAGATCGACTTCGACATCATGGACGCGCTCGGCCGCCGGTGGCAGTGCGGCACGATCCAGCTCGATTACCAGATGCCCGAGCGGTTCGACCTGAAGTATGTCGGCGCCGACAACACCGAGCACCGGCCGGTCGTCATCCATCGCGCCATCTTCGGGAGCTTCGAACGCTACATCGGGATTCTGATCGTGCACTTCGCCGGCGCGTTCCCGCTCTGGCTGGCGCCGGTGCAGGCGGTGGTGCTGCCCATCGCCGACCGCCATGCGGGCTATGCCGCCGGTGTGCGCGACCGGCTGGCGGCGGCCGGCATCCGCGTCGAGCTGGATGCCCGGCAGGAGAAGATTGGATATAAGATCCGCGAGGCCCAGTTGCAGAAGATTCCCTACATGCTGGTTGCCGGCGACCGGGAAGCTGCGGAAGGGAACGTCTCCGTGCGAAGCCGCACCGGCGGAGATCTCGGCGCGCGCACGGTCGACGAGTTCGTGCGGCAGACGCAGGCGGAAGTCGCATCGAAAGGTGAGCCCCAATCCGGGCTCGCCGCGGCGAGTTAATAGGAGGCTTTATCGCATTTGATCGCAGTCCGCGGCGTGACGACCGCACGCGGGTCAACGAACGCATCAGGGTCCGGGAGGTCCGCGTCATCGACGAGGACGGATCGCAGCTCGGCATCATGGCGCCGCCGCAGGCGCTGGCCATCGCGCGGACGAAGGGCCTCGACCTGGTGGAGATCGCCGCGACGGCCGTCCCGCCGGTGTGCCGCATCATGGATTTCGGGCGCTACCAGTACCAGGAACAGAAGCGCGCGCGGTCGGCCAAGAAGCACCAGAAGATCATCGAGGTCAAGGAAATCAAGTTCCGGCCGAAGGTGGACGAGCACGACTATCAGTTCAAGAAGAAGCACATCGAGCGCTTCCTCGCGGACGGCGACAAGGTGAAGGCGACGATCTTCTTCCGTGGGCGCGAGATGGCGCATCCGGAAATCGGCAGGCGCATCCTGGAACGATTGATCGAGGATCTGGCGGACGTGGCCACGCCGGAAAACATGCCGCGGCAGGAGGGCAACCAGATGCACACCATCCTGTCGCAGAAGGCCGGCGGCAAGAAGCCGGCGGCGAAGCCGGCGAAGGCCGAGACCGTAGAAGGAAGCTGACAACATCATGCCGAAGCTGAAGACACATCGGGGCGCGGCGAAGCGCTTCAAGAAGACGGGCACGGGAAAGTTCAAGCGCGGGAAGGCCTTCGGGGCCCACATCCTGACCAGCAAGTCGCGCAAGCGCAAGCGCCGGCTGAAGGGCACGACACTCGTGTCGAAGGCCGACCAGGCCAAGCTGCGCACCATGCTGCCGTAACACTCGTGTCCGGGTCGCAGTCCAGGAGGCGGTCGACGCCCACCCGGACTGCCTCGCGGAACGGCGGCCGTTAACTGACAACTGTGAACTGCAAGGATCGGTAATGCCTCGAGTTAAACGTGGAAATGTACGCCGGGCGAAGCGCAAGAAGCTGCTCAGCCGCGCCAAGGGCTTCTACCAGACGAAGAGCAAGCTCTATCGCTCCGCGAAGGAGTCCGTCGACACCGCGCTGAAGTATGCGTTTGTCGGCCGGCGGCGCAAGAAGCGTGATTTCCGCCGTCTGTGGGTCATGCGCATCAATGCGGCCGCGCGCGAGAACGGACTCACCTACGGCCAGTTCATGGCCGGGCTGAAGGCCGCGGGCAACACCCTCGATCGCAAGAGCCTCTCGGAGCTGGCCGTGTCATCGCCGAAGTCCTTCGCCAGCCTCGCCGCCATCGCCGCCAAGGCGAAGCCCGCGCCCGCGAAGAAGAAGCTGACGACGGATTCGAAAGCGGCGAGGCCGAAGTCACGCGCGACGGCCGACGCCAAAGCCTGACGCGGATCTCGGGGTTCTCACCGTTCTCGAGGTTCTCCGGGTTCAAAGGCGAGGCCCAGAACCCCGCAGACCTCTGAGAACCCTGAGGACCTCGAGAAGCGTATGGACATCGCCTCCCTCAGAACCCAGTTCACCGACGATCTCACCGCCGCCCGAGGCGAGGCGGACCTGCGCGCGCTTCGCGACAGGTATCTCTCGCGCAAGAACGGGCTGATCTCGACGTTCCTCAAGGCGGTCGCCACCGCACCGATCGACGACCGCCCGGCGCTCGGCCAGGCCGCGAATCAACTCAAGCAGCACATCGACACGGCCCTCACGGAAAGGCTCGCGCACGCGTCGGCGGCACGGCCCGCCGCCGATGCCGTCGACGTCACCCTACCGGGCCGCCCGCCGCTTGTCGGCCACCGCCATCCGCTGACGCTGATGCGCGAGCGGGTCGAGGCGATTTTCCTGCGCATGGGATTCCTCATCGTCGAGGGGCCCGAGCTCGAGGACGATTATCACAACTTCGAAGCGCTCAACATGCC
>JANPCT010000310.1:0-4545 GCA_031431095.1 Acidobacteriota bacterium
CGCCGGCCCGATTGAAATCGTCCTGCAGCGCACGCCGTGTTTCGGCACGTGCCCCGATTACTCGGTCGTGCTGCGCGACGACGGCACCGTCACGTATGACGGGCGGCAGTACGTGCGCGTGCCGGGTCGCCACTCATGGAAGATAGATCCGGCGAAGGTGCGCGCACTCGCGCGCGAGATGGAGGCGGCAGGGTTCTTCGAGCTGAAGGATACCTATACGTCGATGATGACCGACCACCCGACCACCTATACCACGCTGCAGATCGGAAGCCGTTTCAAGAAGATCCGTGATTACGTGTCCGGTCCGCCGGCCCTGAAGGATCTCGAGGCCAAAATCGAAGAGGTCTCGGGCGTGAAGAAATACGTGGTCGCCGAGGCGAAGCTGCTGGAGGCCGTGGACGCCGGTGACGCGGCCGCGCTCGAGGCTTTGCTTGCCGCCGGAGCGAACGTCAAGCTGGCCGACGAGCATGGTGTCACGCTGGTCATGCGCGCCGCCGCCGCAGGCAACGCCGACACGGTGCGGCTGCTGCTCGCCGCCGGCGCGGACCCCACGGCTCGCGACCGGCAGGGGCGCAACGCCGCGGACCGCGCCCGTGACGGCATCGCCACCGGAACATCGCGGCAGTACGAGTTGATCCTCAGGATGCTCACGGACGAATAATGCACGTCACCTGCGGTTCGGTGTTCGCGGTGGCCGCATTCGCTGCCGCCCCTCTGGTGCTCTCCATGCAGACCAACGCGCCGGCGCGCATCCGAATCGTCGCCATCGGCGACTCGACGACCGCGGGAACCCCGGCCTTCAAGTCGCCGCGCGAAGCGCCGCCGGCGGGCGAAGGCGATCGCACCAGCCAGTACGCGTACTGGCTGATGGAGGCGCACCCGGAGTGGGCGGTCGTCAACCAGGGCATCAACGCGCAGCGCAGCGACGTCATCGCGGCGCGGTTCGAGGCGGACGTCATCGCGCACAAGCCCGCGGCGGTCGTCATCATCGCGGGCGTGAACGACGTTTACCAGGGGCGTCCGGCCCAGCACGTGAAGGACCAGCTCTCGGCGATGTACGCGCGCGCGCGCCAGGCCGGCATCGTCGTGGTTGCCGGAACGATCATCCCCTACGACACCGCGACCGCCGACCAGAACGCGCGGATGCACGACATCAACGACTGGATCCGCTCCCGGTCGGGCCCGGACGGCGGAGTCACGTATGTCGACACCCGTGCCGCCGTCGCCGCCCCTGACAATCCTGACAAGCTGGCGAGCTCCCCCGACGGCCTGCATCCGGACGCCGCGGGATATCGGAAGATGGCTGATGCCATCGCCCCGGCCCTGCAGGAAGCGCTTCGGCGCGCAGCGGCACAGTAGCAACGCGGAACGGCGCGTTATCCGTCAGCCGACAGCGCCGGCGTCTTTTTTCTTCCGGACAACACCGACACCCACCGCCTCAACGCGCTGGTGAGAATGACGAGCACGCAGATCATCATCACCACTGTCACGATCGAGTTCAGGTAACCCTGGAAGTGCTTGGCGGCGTCGCGACCGATCGCCATGGGATAGAAATTGTCGCGCACGCTGAGCGCGCCGGCTGTAAGCGTCGTGATTGAGACGAACGACAGCGGCAGGAGCGTGACCCACGCGTAGCGCGCCCGGCCGGCGTTGATGATGACGGTGGTGCCGACCGCGAGCGCGACCGACGCCAGCAACTGGTTGGCGATCCCGAACAACGGCCAGATCGTCGAGATGGTTCCCGCCCAGATGAAGTACGCCCAAGCGCCGACGACCAGCCCGGTCGACACCATCGCGCCGGGCATCCAGTCGTGGCGTCCGAACGGCTCGTAGGCACGCCCCAGGAACTCCCCGACGAGGAACCGCGCCACCCGCGTGCCGGCGTCGATCGTGGTCAGGATGAAGAGCGCCTCGAACATGATCGCGAAGTGGTACCAGTAGTCGAGCAAGTGCCGCATGCCGGGCAGGCCCGAAAAAATCTGCGCCATCCCGATGGCCAGCGACACTGCCCCGCCGGTGCGCCCGGTCACCGTCTCCTGCACCGCGGCCTCGAGGGCGGGAAGGTTCGTCACGCTGAGTCCGAGCGTCGCGAACACCGCGGGCGGGGTGTTGATCGCAAAGTAGTCGCCCGGAGCCATCGCACACGCCGCGATGATCGAGACGACGCCGACGACACCCTCCATCAGCATCGCGCCGTAGCCGATGATCCGGATGTCCGACTCCTTGTCGATCATCTTGGGCGTCGTGCCCGACGAAATCAGCGCGTGGAACCCGGAGATCGCGCCGCAGGCGATGGTGATGAACGCGAACGGGAAAAGCGGGCCCGGAACGATCGGGCCGCCGCCGCCGGTGAACTGCGAAAAGGCCGGCATCTGGAGGACCGGGTTGACGACGATGACGCCGACGATGAGGAGCGCTATCGTGCCGATCTTCATGAACGAGCTGAGATAGTCGCGCGGCGCGAGCAACAGCCAGACCGGCAGGACGGAGGCGATGAACCCGTAGCCGGCCATCAGCAGGATCAGCTGCGTCCGGCTGAACAGAAAGTAGTGTCCGAGCGCCGAAGTCGAGAGCGGCTTGCCGAGGATGACGCACGCCAGCAGTCCGGCGACGCCGATGATCGTGGCTTCGGCAACGTGGCCCGGGCGCAGGCGGTACATGTACCAACCGACAAACAGGGCGAGCGGGATCGACATCCCGATCGTGAAGGTTCCCCAGGCGCTGTGCTCGAGCGCGTTGACGACCGCGAGGCCAAGCCCGGCCAGCGCGATGACGATGATGAAGAGAATGGCGATTGCGGCCGTGGTGCCGGCGACGGGGCCGATCTCGGACCGCGCGATGTCGGCGAGTGAAGCGCCGCCGCGGCGCGTTGACGCCCACAAGATGATCATGTCGTGGACGGCGCCGGCCAGGCAGACCCCCCCGACGAGCCAGATCAAGCCTGGCGCATAGCCGAATTGCGCCGCCAGCACTGGCCCGATGAGCGGCCCGGCTCCCGCAATCGCGGCGAAATGGTGACCGAACAGCACCCAGCGAGTGGTGGCGTGATAGTTGTGGCGATCCGGTCGCGTATGCGCCGGCGTGCGCCGCGTATCGTCGAGCACCATCACCTTTGCGGCGATGAAAGCACTGTAGTAACGGAACGCGATGGTAAGGATCCCGAGGATCGGGAGGAGGACGTAAAGGGCCCGCATTCGCCGCGATTCTACTGCTTCGGGGCCGCCGGCCCTGCCTGAGCCCGAAGTAACCCTTGCCCGCCGGACCCGGGTTATAGTGGAGATGCCACCTGCCCCTCGAGTTATCCAGGACTATCCCATGCGCCGCATTGCCGTCATAGTGTTCGCCGCGACCGCGCTGGCGCTGACCGCCGTCGCCGGCGCCCAGAAACAGACGATCAAGGTCTCGACCGATTCCGTTGCCGTCTACGTGACCGTCACGGACAGCGACAAGCGGCTGGTTCCCGATCTGACCCTCGACGATTTCGACATCCTCGACAACTCCAAGCCGGTCAGCATCAACGTCTTCGAAAACAAGCCGGTGCCGATAACGGCGGCGGTCATGATCGACACCAGCGGCAGCATCACGGCGTCACTCGGGTTGGTCAAGGATGGCGCCGAGCAGTTCCTGCTGCGCCTCCTGCCGGACGACAAGGCGCAGGTCGGCGAGTTCAGCGACAAGATCAAGTTCCACCCCGGGCAGTTCATCGACAACCGCGATCGCCTGATCTACCTGCTCAAGAACGAGCTGGACTTCGGGTACCCGACCCGCCTCTACGACGCGGTGGACGAGAGCATCCAGCGCCTCCTCGAAGTGGACGGCCGCAAGGTGGTCCTCGTCTTTACGGACGGCGACGACACCGCGAGCAAAATCGGAGTGGGCAAGGTGATGGACCGCGCCCGCGAGAAGGACGTGATGGTCTACGCGATCGGCCTCGTGACCGAATACTTCAACGGTCAGCAGCGCGTGCGCAGCTCCCCCGATCGCGGGCTGAAGAAGCTCGCCGAGGATACCGGCGGCGGCTACTTCGAATTGAAGAAGACCGCCGACCTCGGCGAGACCTTCACGCGGGTCGCGCAGGAATTGCACAGCCAGTACGTCCTCGGGTTTTCCCCGGAGGCGCTGGACGGCAAGATTCACAAGCTCGATGTTCGCGTGAAGAAGGCCGGGATGACCGCCCGGGCCCGAAAGACTTACGTCGCCGGTTCCGCCGGCACGAAGTAGGGCGGACCGTCCTGGTCCGCCAGGCCTGAGGGCCTGCCTTACACGAGCGCGAAGAGAACCGTTGCCGCGAGCAGCAGCGCGACGAGCTGTTCAGCGTGGCTGGAGATGTCCCAGTCGATATAGCGCATGTTCGTATGCCTCCTTTCGCAACGTTAGACGGAGGTCGCGCTGGATCGGTTTAGTCGCCGTCAATTCTTCACACATCGCACCCTCGCGCCGGTTGGAACGAACGCCACAAAGCGCCTATCCGCACCGGGATAGAGGTATGCTGCAGCATTCATGCGTCACGCATCCCGCGCCGGCCTGGCGGCGCGCGCATTCCTG
>JANPCT010000311.1:0-2188 GCA_031431095.1 Acidobacteriota bacterium
GGCACGTGCTCGCCGCCCGCAATTCCCTGAATCGAAGGCTCGTGGAAGAACGTGATGAACTTCCCCCGGCGTGCGATAATTCAGTTCGCGGCTGCCCGCATCGGGTTGATTCTAAACGGAGAGATGTCCGAGTGGTTGAAGGAGCACGCTTGGAAATTGATTCCGGCCCCGCGTGCTGACGCACACCGACGCGCACCAACGAACTACCCATCAACGACTTCCCGCAACGATGGTGTGTATCAGAGTGTCCCCGTAAATCACGATGTCTGACCGGAGTTTCAGGGGCTCTCTGACACAGTTCTGACACAGAGTCTCGTACGACTTACGTCAGCAAGCCCATATGAGTGTTCACGGCGAGATGCACTTTCGAAGGCGAGGACGTCTCGGACCCCTGGCGCGGATCTTGATCTCGCCGAGGTCGACTATTTCCTTCGCGACGAGCGCGCGGCGATGCGGACGTTCATGACCTCACCCGAGGCGCCTTCACCGAGGTGGACCATCTGTTGTATCGCTGGCCGAGCTGCTCGGCGTCTATGCGGAACGCCACGCGGGATGTGCGCCATTTGGTCGCCGTTCGACTCGCGAGCGGCGGGACGTTCGATCTGGTCCTGCTTACAACCGAACCCGACCGATCCAAGGGAGCACCCGGGTACGCACGCGTACCCGGGTGCATCCACGGTCACCGAGTGGAGTGCCTCAGCAGCAGCCTCAGTTCCCGCCGCCTTTGACATTCGGCCCACACACGGTTCCCTGGTAGACGAGATCGACCGTCCTCGGCACCGTGCCCGTGTGAGACCTGCCGTCGAACGTCATCGTGCCGGTCGCCTCGGCGTACTTGCCAAACCCTCCGACGACCGTGAGGTCCACGTGGGAGATGAACTCGCCCGGCTCGCCGGGCACGGGCGTGCGGGTCGGAATGCCCGTCGCGATCAACACGTCGCCCGCGGTCGTCAGAAAGACGTCGTATGACGTCACCTTGGGCGGTCCGCTGGTGATGAACACGGTGCTCGCGCCGTTGAGCACGCCAGTCACTGTGCCCAGCAGCCTGCCGAACTGATCGTTCGACGGAATACTGGTCTCCGCGATGGAGCCGCGCACCTTGTGGCAATCGGCCCGTGCCTCTACGGCCGTACCGGCCACCGCCACGGATAGCATCAGCGCCAGTTGTGTGTACCCTGTCATGACGAAACTCCTTTTCTTCCCGACGCTCAGCCTGCCGGCTCCAATGCGCCGTCCGTGGCGTCAGTCGGGCTTTCTACTCAGATAGGCGCAGAAGCCGCGACGGAGCTATCAGGCGAACAGCGGGAGAAGGGCCCTATAATGCGGCAGCACGATGCATCGGGACGGAAACGCCGCTGAACCGGTTCCGGGCGACGTCAGCTCGCTTCTCCTGGCGTGGAGCGACGGGGATCAGCGGGCGCTCGCCCTCCTCATGCCGATCGTCCACGACGAACTTCGTCGTCTGGCGCACCACTACATGAGGCGCGAGCGCGCCGGCCACAGCCTGCAGACCACGGCCCTGGTCAACGAAGCCTACCTGCGGCTGGTCGATTACAAGCGCATGCACTGGCAAGACCGCGCCCATTTCATGGCGGCAGCGGCGCAGGCAATGCGGCGCATCCTCGTCGACCACGCGCGACGGCGCAATGCGAAGCGCGGCGCGAACGCTGAGCATGTCTCGCTCGATGCTGAGGCTGTTATCTGCGCCGATCGCTCCGATGATTTCGGGGACCTGGACGATGCCTTGAACGCGTTGGCGGCGCGGGCGCCGCGCAAAGCGAAAGTAGTCGAGCTGCGCTTCTTCGGCGGCCTGAGCGTGGAGGAAACCGCCGAAGTTCTCCACATATCGCCGATCACCGTGATGCGCGAGTGGAAAAGCGCGAAAGCCTGGTTATATCGAGAGCTCGCCGGCCCAGCCGCCAATGGACAATGACCGCTGGAGTCAGGTCGATCAGCTGTTGCAATCCGCGCTCGACATTCCCGCGGTGGAGCGCGACGCCTATCTTCGCAACGCGTGCGGCGCCGACCAACGCCTGGAAGACGAAGTCCGTTCCCTGCTCGCGGCACACGACCGTGCCGACAGGTTCCTCGGCGCTCCGGCGATCGATCTCGCCGCACGCGAGCTCGCCGGAGAGCGCAGCGACGACGGCAGTCAGGCCGGCGGCGATCCGCTGATCGGTCAGACGCT
>JANPCT010000312.1:0-2858 GCA_031431095.1 Acidobacteriota bacterium
GTTGTAGTGGAGCATGAAGCCGGCGGTCGCGACGATCTCTCCGCCGGCCTCGAGCACGTACT
The DNA here is from genome assembly GCA_031431095.1 of Acidobacteriota bacterium. Classification (GTDB taxonomy): domain Bacteria; phylum Acidobacteriota; class Vicinamibacteria; order Vicinamibacterales; family 2-12-FULL-66-21; genus JAICSD01. The sequence goes on from JANPCT010000312.1 coordinate 63, forward strand.
CGCCGATTGGCTCGACCTCATGCTCGAAGATCTGATCGCGCAGGCGCCGGGGTCGGACGACGCCCCCGGCGACCGACCAGTCCGTCACCCCGTGGTCCTCGAACAACACCACATCGGCGCCGACATCGCGGGAGAACGTTTCGAGCATCGAGGACAGCAGCGCATCGTTGCTTTGACACTCGATGGATGTCGCGCCCGACGTCCGGATCAACTCGCGACACAACAGGCTCGACCACTTCCTGAACGCCGGGACCACGTAGAACTCGAACACCGTGTCTCGATCGTCGATTTCCTGCCCCTTGATCGAACCGTATCCGACGTTGACGTCGTCGATCGCCAGCAGATACGAATCCGACCAGCCGCGGGCATGACAGGCGTCGTACCTGATCTGGCAGTTCATCTCCTGGAGCAATAACGCACGAAGAGGGAGGATGTGCTGCAGCGTCGCCTTCACGGCGGTCGCCGTCATCTCGGCACCTTGCGACGCCGATTGACCGTGGCCAGCCGAAGCCACTCAGTTACAGGTTTTTTCGGAAGCATCGGATCAGGGCGCTCTCTTCGAAGCCGAGGGCGAGGTGGGCCGCGGCGCTGACCTCGTTGTCGATCAGCGCGTCGGACCCGAATTCGGAGCATCCCTGAGACCGTCCCCATTCCTCGGCCGCGCTCACCAGCGCTGCGCCGATGCCTCGCCGGCGCGCATGAGGGTCCACGTACCAGCCCTCGAGGTACGCGACACGATCGGTCGCGCAATCCTCCGCGTAATTGCGGATCGATAGCTCCGCGAAGCCGAGGATCTCTCCGCTGTCGCCGACCGCGACGAGCACTGCCAGTGGGTTACGCAGCGTGCCGGCAAAGAACTCCTCGATCTCGCGCGCGTGCGCGCCCGGCTCGTCCGGCCAGAGCGCCTGTCGCATCTGCAGCCAGACAGCTCGGTCTTCACGGGCGACGTGTCGAACAAGGGAAGGCTGGCGCATTGATCGGCCTACCGTATCTGATCCGCGGGGAAGGTTGCGCATGGCTGGTTCCGATGCCTGCTGACGGGAGGCAGGCCATACGCGGTGGCGGCTTCCTATCGGCCGCCGCTGAACACCAGACCGACGACAACCTGGGCCTCCTTGACGGTAGCGCTATCGCCCTGGATGATGAACCGGCCGTTGACGCCGAATCGCATACCGACATGCCGGGAGAAGTTCACGTCCACGCCGGCGCCCGCTGCCATGCGAATCACTTCAGGATTCGCGCCGCCCGAGGAGAGAAATCCTGCCGCGCGCCGCGCCGACCAGCACCTGCGCGTACGGATGTGCCTTGCCGCCGTGCCCCGCGAACCGGAGTCCGGCGCCGTAGAAGTCTACCTTCTGCGTGATGTCGTCGCCGGGGGCATCGTAGGTCTTGCGGTTGCTGGCCACCTCGCCGACGAGCGAGAGCCAGCTGTTGACCCCCACGCCGAGCCACGCGAAGATGCCGGCCATCAGCAGGGACACCACGGTCGCGCACGCGAACTTCGAAAACCGGTTTCGCATGAGTCCTCGTATCGAGGGGCGTTGAGAGGCGGCCGCAGAACAGCCCCGCTATTTCCTCAATCGTACCAACCTTCGCTCATGGATGCACGCGAAGTTGGCGGCGGTCCGTTCTAGTCGATCGAGGTTTGCATCGTGTCTGTTGGACGCGAGCGTTGTTGTGCGGCGCCACGACCTGTCGAGTTAGCGATCTTGCCGGGTGTTCGGCTGGGCGCTGTGAGGTCCGTCGTCTGTGCACAACCGCCACCGCGCGCGCGGCCTGGTTGGCCGCATAATCAGATCGAGAGCCTGTGCCGCAACGGACCTCCGAGTCCAACGTCGATCTTCCGGTCGGCAGTGGCGTGTTCGCGGCGCCGCGCCGATAGAGAGTGAGAGCCACACTAATGCCACTCTCGGCCAAGCCGTTCGCCGCCGCGCTGATCGTGGTCCTTGCCCTGGCTTCGGGCGGATCACGCCTCGTCGCGGCCGAGCGGAGCGTGCGTGGCGTCGTCGCCGACGAATCGGGCGGCGTGCTGCCTGGCGTGACAGTGGTCGCGATCTCGCCGGACGGACTGGTGCTGGCCACGGTCGTCAGCGACGGTGTCGGCGCCTATACCATCGGGCCGCTGGCCGCCGGCCGCGTCAGGCTGACGTTTCAACTCGAAGGGTTTACCACGGCGTCGTTCCAGGTGAACGTCACCGAGGCCGACACCTCGGTGAGTCAGCGTCTGGTGATCGCGCCTCAGTCCGAGACCGTGCTGGTCTATGCCAAGGCGCCCGTCGAAGCGAAGCCGCCGCCGCTGCCCCCGCCACCGCCGCGTCCGCGTCCGCCGACGAACGCCGTCCCCGAACACGACCGTGACTCGATTTGCGGGCCGGCCAAGCTCGGGGCCCTCGAGTCCTTTGGGATGTTGCAGTCGCGCCGGTACGCTGCCAACGGTCTGTATGCGCAAGGGGATGAGCTCGTCGTCAACGGCGGCACGGCCACAGGCCTCGCGGTGGGCCGCAACCTCGTGGTCCGCCGCTCGTATCGAGGCGATTCCGATTCGATCGCGCCGACCGCCGAGCACACGTCGGGTCTCGTGCAGATCGTCGAAGCAGGCGAGTTCACCTCGGTGGCCGTCGTGATGTACGCGTGCGACGAAATGATGGTGGGGGACCGTCTGGCGTTGTTCAAGCCCGAGCCAGTGCGCACCAATGCACCTAACTCGGTCTTTGCACTCGGGCAGGCCTGGAGCCCTGCGCGTTAATTGCTCTTTCGGGCAGCCGCAGCGCGCGCGTCGGCCAGGCTGCTGGCGAC
>JANPCT010000313.1:0-5399 GCA_031431095.1 Acidobacteriota bacterium
CGTCGCGCACGAACTCCGGCTTCACCAGTTCCAGCAGCATCAGCAGCCCGCCCGGGGCGAGGCATCGGCGCAGGTGGTGCAGGGTCGCACGCAGATCGGCGGTGGCGTGCACGACGTCGCCGGCCAGGATCAGGTCGAACGCTCCGGCGGCAATCCCCTGCTGTTGCGGATCCTTCTCGATGTCGAAGAGCTGATAGTCGATGAAGGGCACATCGCCGAATCGCTGGCGTGCCGCGGCCACGAAGCTCGCGCCTGCGTCGGTGAAGAGATACTCGGTGCGGCTGGCCGGCAGCGCCGGCACGACGGCTTGCGTCAACACGCCGGTGCCGGCGCCGACTTCCAGCACGCGAAGTGTCCGGCGCGGCGGCAGGGACGCGATCGCTCTGGCAACCGCGGTGCGCGTGAGCTCAAGATGCGCGGGGAAACCCAAGGCTTCCGAATACAGGAGCGCCATCGGCTCGTGCGATCCGCCGGGAAACAGCAGTTCGAGGGGATCGGTCATCCCGCTCAGCACTGACGCGAGATTGAGCCCGGTTCGCCTGAACAGCGCGATCTCCGCAGCGGCGGCGGGAAAACGCGTCTCGAGCGCGTCGAGCGCGCCTTCGCACTCCGCGTCGGCCGGCGCTCGCAGCACCTCCCACACATCGTCGCCGCGCGCCGCCACCAGATCGCTGCGTTCGAGGTGACGGAGCAATCGTCGCGCGACGTGCCTGTATTCGTCGGCGATGCCCAGCGTCTTCATCACCTCGTCGAGGTCGACGCGATCGGCAGGTCGTGGCTGCCACCCGAGTGCCGCGAAGGCGCGCTCGGCCAGCTTCGCCACCGCCGCTTCAGCGGCGGGCACGTAGTCACGGTAGTACTGCTCGGCGCCGTGACGCGTCTCGACGTCCGAACGGGCGCTTTCGATCGCCGCCGCGATGTCGGCAGCCGCGGGGAAGGCGCATCGATCGAGGAGGCCGCTGCCGTGCAGACGGCGGGGCTGCCAGTCGAAGCGGTAGTAGCAATCGTCGAGGCTGTCGGACCCTTTCTTCGGCTCGACCCGCTCCATCCGGAATCCGAGGACGTCCGCCACGCGCCGGCCGTCGTCGTCGTAGACCAGGATGTCTGCGGTGAGCGAGGCCCCGTCGTAGGACGTCAGCGTGGCGTGCGCCCACAGCCGCGAGGGCGCACGCTCGCGGCGAAGATGCAGCCGTCGGATACCGTTGGGGAGAAACAAGGCTCGTCCGCCGGAGACCCCGTCATCAGTCGGCAGCCCGACGAAGGCGTGGAAGCACGCGTCCAGGATCGCTGGATGGAAGAAGTAATCGCCCGCTGACTCGCCAAGCGCCGCGGGACTCTCGATCTCGGCCAGCGCCTCCGATCCGCGCCGCCAGAGATGCCGAACCTGCTTGAAGCGTGGACCGAACTCGTAGCCACGTGCCGCCAGTTCCGCGCAGTACCAATCATGATCGAACGGAGTTCCCAGCCCTCCTCGCAGGCTCTCCAGATCACCGCGACCCGGCTCCTCGGCCGTCTGCCGCAGCAGCGTGCCCTGCGCGTGCAGATCCCATGGCTCGCTTCCGGTGGCCGAGCTGTAGATGGCGAACGTCTTATCCTCCTGATTGAAGGTGATCTGCAGCCTCGGTGTCGCGCCTTCTGGAAGGAACAGCGCCTTGCGAATGTCGAGATCGTCGACGGCGTGAGGAACGTCGGGAAAGAGGATGCGCCCGAGCGCCAGGCCGATCTCGCCGTAGGCCGCAGCGGGAAACACGGCGGTGTCCCAGACGCGGTGATCGTTGAGGTAGGAAAGCCGCCGCGGATCGAGTGTCACCCGCCAGGTCGGCACGGCCGACTCGATCCGCTGGCCGAGAAGCGGATGTGCCGACGGCGACAGCCGTACGCGCGCCGAGCCGGGCGCTTCGATCCAGAAGGTCTCGCGCGTCCACGGGTAAGAGGGGAGCGGGACGACCGCGCCGCCGCCGCGATTGATTGCCGTCCACGCGAGCGGCACGCCGGCTACGTGCATGGCCGCGGCGGCGGCCGCCATTTCGTGCGAGTCGTCCGTCTCGCGTCGCAGCGAATGAAGCACCGTGCCCGGGCGCTCCTCATCGGCGAGGGTTTCCTTGATCGAGCTTTCGAGCACCGGGTGCGGGCCGATTTCGAGGAAGGTGTCGTCGCCGCCCCGGATCAGCTCCGAGACGGCCGGTCCGAAGATCACCGTCTGCCGGATGTTGTTCCACCAGTACATGGCATCGAGGGGTTCGCCGTCGATGTACGCGCCGGTGACGCTGGACATCAACGGAATTCGCGCGGGCTGCGGAGCGATCGTCGCCAGCGCCTCGAGCAAATCGTCGCGCATGGGATCCATCTGCGCCGAGTGGAACGCGTAGCGGCCGCGAAGGAACCGGGTGAAGACGCCGGCCTGCTGCATGTCGCGTTCGATGCGCTCGAGCGCATCGACGTCTCCCGCAAGCGTCATCAGACGCGGACTGTTGATCGCGGCCAGCTCCACGCCGCCTGACGCGGCAATGGTCTCGCGCACCTGCTCCAGCGGCAGCGCCACCGCCAGCATGCGGCCGCCGCCGAACGTGCGGTGTTGCAGGCGGCCCCGCGTGGTGACGATGTGCACCGCGTCATCCAGCGAAAACACCCCTGCGCAGTAGGCCGCGGCGACTTCGCCGGCGCTATGGCCGACGACCTTGCCGGGCCGGACACCCCAGCGTTTCCACAATTCGACCAGTGCCACCTGCAGCGCGAAGATCGCCGGCTGTGCGATCCGGGTGTGATCGACGATCGACTCCGCCTCCGGCCGCATCATCTCTGCGAGAAGCGACCATCCCGAGTGACGCGCGATCCGGGCGTCGATGTCCTGGAGGACGTCGCGCACCACGGGCTCGCGCTCGAACAGTTGCCGGCCCATGCCCCACCACTGCGGTCCCTGTCCGGGGAAGACGAACACTGGAGCAGCGTGCGGGCGGCTCCTTCCTGCGATGACACCGTCAGCCGCGCCGTCGCGCAGCCACTGGGCGGCCCGACGGCGCATTTCATCCCGGGTGCGGCCGATCAGCACGAGGCGCGACGGATGGTGCTCTTTGCGATCGCCTGCCGCCGAGCAGAGGTCGGCCAAGTTGATGGAAGCGTCACCCAGCCGATCGCGATACCGCTCGACGTAGGCACGCAGCGCAGCATCATCGCGCGCCGAGATTGGAAGCAGGAACGGCCGCTCGCTCGACCCAGCCGGCGGCACGATCACCGGCGCGGCGGGCGGCGCCGCCTCGAGTACGACGTGTGCATTCGTCCCGCCAAAGCCGAAGGAATTCACGCCGGCGACGGGCGGTCGACCGCCCTCCTCCGGAAGAGGCTGTGCGCGCGAGGCGACCTCGAGTCGAAGCTCGGCGAACGGAATATTGGGATTCGGACGATCGAAATTGAGCGTTGCCGGGATCGTGCGGTGCGACAGGACGAGCGCGGCCTTGATCACTCCGGCGGCGCCGGACGCCGATTCGAGGTGCCCGATGTTCGTCTTCACGGATCCGATCAGGCACGGCGTCCCGGCGTCGCGGCCGTGGCTGAGGACCCGGCCCAGTGCGGTCGCCTCGATGGGATCGCCGACGGGCGTTCCGGTGCCGTGCGCTTCCATATAGGCGACCCGCCCGGGGGAGATGCCGGCGCGCCGGTACGCCTCCTCCAGCATCGCGGTCTGCCCCTCCAGGCCGGGCACGGTCATCGACGAGGTATGACCGTCCTGATTGACCACGGCGGCGCGGATCACCGCGTAGATCCGATCGCCGGCCGCGACCGCATCCGCCAGCCGCCTGAGATAGACGAGCGCGGCGCCTTCGGAGCGCACGAATCCGTTCGCTCGCGCGTCGAACGCGAAGCACTGGCCCGTCGGCGAAAGCATCGACGCCTTGCTGAAGCCGATGCTGGTCTGCGGGCTGATCAGGGCGTTGACGCCGCCGGCGAGCGCGGCTTCACAATTGCCCGACCAGATGTTCTCGCACGCCGCGGCTACCGCCACCAGCGCCGACGAGCACGCCGTATCGATTGAGAGGCTCGGTCCCCGCAGATCGAGCAGGTAGGAGACCCGGTTCGCGGCGATGCTCGCCGTCGATCCGCTGTTGGTATAGGCATCGACGTCTTCCGCTTTGCGCAGCTGCAGCCCGCCGTAGTCGTTGCCCGAGATGCCGACGAACACCCCGACGCGCCGCCCGCGCAGCCGGCTCGGGGCCGTGCCGGCATCTTCGATGGCTTCCCACGCCACTTCGAGCAGCCATCGCTGCTGCGGATCCATGCGCAGCGCCTCGCGCGGCGAGATCCCCCAGAAGGCCGCGTCGAATGTCGCCAGCGTGTCGATGAATCCGCCGCGCCGCATCACCATCGTGCCGGCCGCCGCGGGATCCGGATCGTAGTAGCGGTTGACGTCCCAGCGGTCGGGCGGGACGTCCCGAATGCCGCTCCGCCCCTCCATCAGCAGCGACCAGAACGAGGCCGCGTCGTTCGCGCCTCCCGGCAAACGGCAGCCGATGCCGACGATGGCGACAGGATCCCCGACCCCCGACCCGGACTCGCTCATGACTCGCCCACCCCGAGGGAATGTTCTACGCGGCGGGCCCGCCCGTCAAATACCCCGGCGGCCAGCCGGATCGTGGCAGGCAGGACCAGGACCTCCACGAGAAAGGCAACGCCGAGCGTCAGCGCCATCAGTCCGCCGAACCACGCCGACGGTTTATATTCCGACAGCATCAGCACCGCGAACCCGCTGCTCGTGACCAGCGCCGTGGTCAGCGCGGCGCGCCCTTCCGATGCGACCGCGCCCGTGGCCGCCTCGTCAACACCGGCGCCCGTCGCGAGCAGCCCGCGGAAGCGATGGATGAAGTGCACCGTGTCGTCGTCCACCACGCCAAGCGCCACGCTGGCGACCATCACCGTCGCGACGTTGAGCGAGATGTCGAACCATCCCATCACGCCGAGGACGACGAGCACTGGGAACACATTGGGAACGAGCGCCAGCACCCCGAAGCGCACGGAGCGGAAGATCAGGAACATCGTCGCGAAGATCGTGACGAACGCGGTGCCGAAGCTCGAGATCTGCGATCGCACCAGGTGATGATCCAGCGAGGCGAACAGGCGTCCCGATCCGGTAACGGTGGCGGTCATGCCGGTAGCCTCGAACATAGCGGTCGACAGTTTCTGGGCCGCCTCGATGGTGTCGAAGACGAGGTCCGAGCCCGTCGATGGCATCCTCACGATGATCTGCGCGGTCGAAAAGTCGGAGGCGGCGACGCGTTCGAATTCCCTGCGGCCGGCGTCGTTCATCGTGAACAGCAGCAGCTCCTGCGCCAGCACCTGCGGGTTCGTCGGGATCACGGCGTCCGCGGACCTGCCGCCATGCAGTTCCTGGTTGGTGCGCTTGACGT
>JANPCT010000314.1:0-2747 GCA_031431095.1 Acidobacteriota bacterium
CCCCCGAGCCCCGGCCGTTGGCCGTGCAGGGGCGGCCCGAGACGCCGCCGCTGCCGGGGATTGCGGCGGAGCCGGCACCTGCGCGCGCGGCGGGAGCTCTGAGCGCGTCCGCGGAACGCCTCGCCGCGCGCTGGTGGCCCGGCCCGTTGACCATCGTCGTTCACGCCCGCTCGATTCTTGCGCGCGAGACGCTCGCCGGCGGATCGACGGTGGCGGTGCGGATTCCAGATTGCCTCGTCGCGACGGCGTTCGCGCGCGACACCGGATTCTGCGTCACCGCCACCAGCGCCAATCGTTCGGGGGACGCTGCCGCAGCGACCGCGGCCGCGGTCGTGCGCGCGCTGCCGGACGTCGATGCCATCCTCGACGCGGGCCCGTCACCAGGCGGTGCGCCATCGACGATCGTCGACGCGTCCGGGGGCGTGGTCACGCTCATCCGTGACGGGGTGGTGCCGTGGGAGCGCGTGCTAAGATCGCTGCAGTGACAGCGCAGATCATGCCGAATACGCGCAGCACGGCGCGGCTTGTGACGCGGATCGCGCGGCCGGCGCTGACGGCGCAGAACCGATCGACGACATGGCCGTGATCCAGCGCGAGCGCGCCGCCCTCGTCGGTCTCTTCAACGATTCCCCCCGGCATTTCGATCCTGAACATGCGCTTGACGAGCTGGCCGGCCTCGCGTCCGCGGCCGGCGCCGACACCGTGCTGCGGGTGCAGCAGGAGCGCGCCCGTCCCGATCCGGCGACGTTTCTCGGCAAGGGAAAAGTCGTCATGCTCGCCGCCGCGGCCGCCGCAGCGCGCGTCGATACCGTGATCTTCGACAACGAGCTCTCGCCGGCGCAGTTGCGGAACCTCGAGGCGGCGCTCGATCGCAAGGTCATCGATCGCACGCAGCTCATTCTCGACATCTTCGCGCGCCGCGCGCGGACGCGTGAAGGGAAACTCCAGGTCGAGCTCGCGCAGCTCAGGTACCTGATGCCGCGGCTGGTCGGATCGAGCGACGCGCTGTCGCGGCAGGGCGGCGGCATCGGCACGCTCGGGCCCGGCGAAACCAAACTCGAAACCGACAGGCGCCGCATCCGTCACCGGATCAGCATCGTGTCCAAGGAGATCGACACCGTACGGCGGCGGCGCTCGCAGCTGCGCGAGCGGCGGCACAAGTCCGCGGTACCGACGGTGGCGCTCATCGGCTATACGAACGCCGGCAAGTCGACCCTGTTCAACGCGCTGACGGGCGGCGACGCGGTCGCGTCCGATGCGCTCTTCGTCACGCTCGACCCGCTCGTGCGTCGCGTCAAGCTGCCGGATCGGCGGGAGCTGCTCGTCTCCGACACCGTCGGGTTCATCGACCGCCTGCCGCATTCGCTCGTTGCCGCCTTCCGCGCGACACTGGAAGAGGTCGCGGAGGCCGATCTCCTGCTGCATGTCATCGATGCCGCTGCGCCTGATCGCGATCGCCGCATCGCCGCCGTCAATACCGTGCTCGCGGAAGTCGATGCCATCCGCGTCCCCTCGGTGGACGTGTTCAACAAGGCGGATCAGTTGAGCGAAGTGGAGCGCGCGCACATCGCGGCCTTGTATCCCACCGCACTGCTCGTCTCGGCGCTCAAAGGCGAGGGGCGCGAGGAAGTGATCGCCGCAATGGAGACCCGGCTCGGCCTCGATACCGTCACCGTGACGTTCGGGTTCAATCCGCAGGACGAGGGCGATCGCGCGATGATCTCCGAGCTGTACCGGTTCGGCCGGATCCTCCAGCACGTGGCCTCCGACCACGGCATCACCATCGAAGCCGAGCTGCCCAAGCGGCTCCTCGACAAATTCAAGAGTGCCGACGCTCGTGCGCGCGCGTGAGATGTTCCTCGGCGTTCTCGTCCTCGCCCTCGTGGCGTCGTGTGCGAAGAAGCCCGCGGCGCTTCCCGACGTCGCGACGGCGCCGAAGTTCGCCGACTTCGTCTTTCCGGCCGCGCCCGCGGATCTCGCGCCCCCGACAGTCGTGACGGCGCACGGCGCGGCATGGCAGGTGCTGCAGGCCGGAGACGCCCGCGCTGCGGAGCACGATTTCTCCGTCATCGTGAAGCAGGCGCCGGGCTTCTATCCCGCGCAGGCAGGCATGGGCTATACCGCTCTCGCCCGGAAAGAACCGGCCGCGGCGCTGGCGCAATTCGACAAGGCCCTCGCGGCCAGCCCGTCATACGCGCCCGCACTGGCCGGAAAGGGTGAAGCGCTGCTCGCGCTGGGACGGACTGACGGCGCGGCAGACGCGTTCCAGGCCGCGCTCGCGGCCGATCCCTCGATTACCGGACTGCGCGGCCGGATTGAGGTGCTCAAGTTCCGCGGCGTGCAACAGAACATCGAGAGCGCTCGTCGCGCGGCCGAGGCGGGGAAGCTTGACGACGCCCGCCGTGGCTACCTGGCGGCGATCGCGGCGTCGCCGGAGAGCGCGTTTCTCTATCGCGAGCTGGCGGCCATCGAGCACAAGGCCGGCGACGATCAGGCCGCTCTCGTCCATGTCGGCCAGGCCGCGTCGCTCGATCCGACGGACGCCCGGGCGCTGACGCTGAGTGGCGAGATCCTCGAGGCGACGCACGAATGGGCCGGCGCCGCCGACGCCTACGCCGCAGCCAACACCCTCGATCCTTCCGACGCCACCGCCGCCAGGATCGACGCCCTGCGTGAGAAGGCGGCGTTCGAGGTGATGCCGGAGGAGTACCGAACGATCGGCGTCTCGGCGACGTTGACGCGGGCAC
>JANPCT010000315.1:0-2599 GCA_031431095.1 Acidobacteriota bacterium
GAAGTAGGCGGTCTGCTCCGCGCCGAGCTGCACTTGCACTTTGTTCTGCTTCTGTTCCCGGAAGCCGCCCATGGTCGCCGTGATCCCGTACAGACCAACGCGCACATTGAGGATGGTGTAGCGGCCGTCCGCTCCCGCAACCGCCTCGTAGCTGGTGCCCGTTTCGATGTGCACCGCCGTCACGGTGGCGTCGGGCAGCACGCCCCCCTGCGCGTCGGTGACGGTGCCGGTAATGTTGCCCGTCGTCACGGTCTGTGCGTCGGCGGGGATCGCGGCGAACAGCGCGAGACACAGCGCCGCCACCAGGCTCCAACCGCCCTTGGTCACCAAATTCATCAGTACTTCTCCAGGTGCTGCGTTGATCGAAAGAGTCGCCTCGGAGGGAACGCGAGAATTATATCAGGAGTGCGATGACGGCCACGCAAAAAGGATCGCCGTGTCGGGCCCGCCCGGCCGGCCGTTATTTGGAGGACCCCTTCACCGCCGGCGGCGGCTTCAGGGTGTAGGAAGGCTTGTAGTTCAGTTCGTACTTCACGGGTGTTTTCGTTTTCACCCGGATCTCGATATTCCGCCGCTTCTTCAGCGGATCCGGATTCGTGGAGTAATACCCGAGCACGTAGTAGTCGCTCGTTTCGGCGTCGATGCGCTTCAGCGCCTTGTCGAAATCGTTGTTGTTGACGACCGCGAAGCCGCCGGTCAGATCAGCGATCACGCGCAGGCTGCTCTGCGTCTCGCGAACGTGATCCTGCCAGTCCATCTGGTCAAGTTTGGTCTCGTCGAGGTCGGGGCCACCGACCAGGCCGCGCGGATCGATGGTGTACATCACCGTATTCGAGCGGTTGGCGCGGCGCGTCAGCTCGGACAGCTCCGAGGCGAGATCCGCGGCGGCGAATTCGTTGCCGGTCTTCGAGAACGGGTTGGTCTCGGGCACCTGGCTGCTGTCGCTGCCGGATCCATCCGATCTGCTGCTGCCGCTCATAGACGAGTAGCGCTGATTCGATTCCTTGGCGCGCGATTTCGCGAACGGGTCGAAATCGTAGCCGTTGCTCACATAAATGAAGGCCTTGCGGCGGTTGTGCACCTGCTCCATCTTCTCGAGCACGTCGTAGGCCGTCGAGAAGGCGACGTGGGCGCGGTAGCGCACCTCGGGCGGCCCCTGCGAACCGTCGGGCGTTTCGATGATTTCCTGCGGCTTCAGGCCGGCGCCCGAGATCTTGAGGATGGCCTCGTCGAGCCGCTTGCGGTCGTAGGTCATGTCGATGGCGATCGACGAAGGCCCGCTCGAGACGATGCCGAACAAGTCGCCGTCGTGCACGAGCTCCTTGGAAATCTTCTTGAACAGGTCCTTGATCCGGCCGGTATTCCGGAAATCCATGTGCAGGTCGTCCACGAAGATCAGGAAAATGCGTCCGGACGCATCGTTCGTCGGCCGGGGCGGCGGCAGGAGGATGCCCTCCTGGACCGGCGGCGGCGGCGCGCCCACGTCGTTCAGCACGCGTCCGCCGTGCGTGAGCACGAACGTAATCAGGTCCTGCGGAACGCCGTCTTCCAGGACCTCGAAGTCGTTCTTGCCGAGGTTGGCGACGAATTGCCCCTTGTCGTCCCGCACGATGACCGTGTTGGTGACGAGGTCGACGCTGCGCCGGATGATTTCGCGCGGCGCCTGTGGCGCGATGAGCACCCCTTCGGGCCTCTTGTCGGGCGGATTCTGCACAGGCGCCGACTGGGCTGCGAGCACGGCGGCGGCGCCGGCCATGAGAGCGCCCGCAACGAAGAACTTGCGCATCGTAAAAGTATAACCCCTTCGAACGACTTACCGGCGGGTGCGGCGGCGGCGCTGCGGATGCCGGCCGACGACGCCGCGGACCTCTTCAAACACGGTTTCATACCCTTCGAGTGCGGCCGTGACCTCGTCCGCGGTCACCCACGCGTCGGGGTTTAGACGCTCGGCGCGCGACTTCAGCTCTACCCGGACATCCTCCTCGGCCGGATGCTCCGCAATCCGGGCGAGGACTTCCGCATACCGCGCGCGCAGCCGCACCAGCCCTTCCGCACCGAGGCGCACGTATGAGGCCGAGCCGACGTCGTCCGGTCCGACTTCGAACCCGGCGCGCGGATCGACCCCTTCGGCGTCGCCGGGCCTCGGTTCTTGCCGTTCCGATTCATGGCCCGGCTGGTCGGGACGGGGATCGCGTGGCTCACTCGGATGCGGGCGCGGCTCGCGCTGGTCTGGCGACGGACGATCGGGTTGATCAGGTTGGCGTTGCGGCCCACGCGGATCGGTTCGTTCAGCGCTGGAATCGTGAGCGTGATGGTCGGCGGCCGCGTGAGCCGCGGGTGTCACCGGAGAATCCGGTTGCTCGATGGACTCCGCCGTCCCCGCGTCCACCGGGTCCGCGCCCTCAACGCGCTCGTGTCGAGCGGTGAATGCCCCCTCGATGCGTTGTGCGGGATCGTCGTCGAGACTGGCGTGATGACCGCGGCTGGCGTCCAACGCCGCCGTTGACGACTGATGCGCCAGCTCCACGGCGCGGATCTGCGCCGCGGTGAAGCCGCCCTCGTCCGGCGGCGTCAGTGGCGGCGCCGGCGTGGCATGACG
>JANPCT010000316.1:0-2214 GCA_031431095.1 Acidobacteriota bacterium
GCCGCGACCACGAGGCCGGACAATTCGGCAAGCCGTTCAGGCTGCGCCCAGCCCGCGAGGTACGGGACCAGGACCGCGCCGACGCACACTGCGGCTGCGACGGCGGAGGAACGCCGTGTCATGGGTGTGCGCCAGCAAGTCGCGCACCATCCGTAATGACTGCAAGTCATTGACTGTCATGGACTAGTCGTTGATCGTCGAAACGAGATGGTGATTTACTGTCCCGGAACGGGACAGGCGAAGACGCTCCATGGCCCCCATGGACCTCGACGTAGAGCTTGAGCGCGTAGCGCGATGTCAGGTTGACCGTGGCGAGCATACCGGGGTGCAAGAGGTCCGTGCGCTACCCCGGGCTGCCATTGGTCCGACCCGAGGGTCGGACCACGCGTGCGTCACTGACCGGACTGGGGTTCCTCATCACCGGCTGGGCTCTCGGATCCGCCCGGCACATCGGCCGCACCGGCGGCCTCGTCGACGTCGCGCTCCGCCAGCTTGGCGACTGAAACGACGTTGTCGCCGTCTTCCATCTCGATCAGGCGCACGCCCTGCGTGGCGCGGCCGATGGAGCGAATATCGCCCGCCTTCATGCGCAGGATCATCCCGAACTGCGAGATGAGCATCAGTTCGTCATCGTCGTGCACGTAGGCAACGCCGACGACCTTGCCGTTGCGGTCCGATGCCTGGATGTTGATGATGCCAAGGCCGCCGCGCGACTGGAGGCGATATTCTTCGAGACCGGTGCGCTTGCCGTAGCCATTCTGCGCGACGGTCAGCACCGTGCCGCCCTCGCGGACGACTTCCATCGCCACCACTTCGTCCCCCTCGCGCAGCGTGATGCCACGGACTCCGTAGGTGCCGCGACCCGTCGGGCGGACCTCCGTCTCCTCGAAGCGGATCGCCATTCCGTCCGAGGTGCCGATGAACACCTGCTCACGGCCATCCGAGAGCTCGACGGCGATGACGGAGTCCCCCTCGTCGATGCCCATCGCAATGATCCCGCTCGGACGTGGATTGCTGAACGACGACAGGTCGGTTTTCTTGACCGTCCCTTTCCGCGTCCCCATCACCACGAACTGCTGATCGTCCTGTTCCGGGAACTCCTTGACGGCCAGCAGCGCCGCAATCTTCTCGTCCGGCTCGAGCCGTACGAGATTCACGATCGCCTTGCCCTTGCCACCGGGACCGACGTCCGGCACTTCGTGGACCTTGAGCCAGTAAGCCCGGCCGCGGTCGGTGAAGATCATGATGTAGGCATGCGCTGACGCCACGAACAGGTGGCTGACGTAGTCCTCTTCGCGCGTCCGCATGCCGATCCGTCCCTTGCCGCCGCGCCGCTGCGCGCGGTAGGTGGTGATCGGCGTCCGCTTGATGTAGCCGGTGTTCGTCACGGTGATCGCCATGTCTTCGTCGGCGATCAGGTCCTCGATGCGCAGCTCGCCCGTGTCGTCGATGATCTGCGTCCGCCGCTCGTCGCCGAACCTCTCGCGCACGGCCATCAGCTCATTGACGACGAGCTTCATCACCAGATCCTCGCTGGACAGGATCGCGCGCAGCCGCTCGATCGTCTTCGTCAGCTCGAGCAGCTCGTCGAGAATCTTCTGGCGCTCGAGACCGGTGAGACGCTGCAGCTGCATGTCGAGAATCGCCTGCGCCTGGAGCTGCGACAGCTTGAATTCCCGCATCAGCCCCTCGCGGGCCTCGGCCGGGCTCTTCGACCCGCGAATCAGCCTGATCACTTCGTCGAGGTGATCGAGCGCGATCTTCAGGCCTTCAAGGATATGGGCGCGCGCTTCGGCTTTGCGTAGCTCGAATTCGGTGCGCCGCCGCACGACTTCGCGGCGGAACTCGAGGAACTGCTCGATGACCTCGAGGATGTTGAGCACCTTCGGCCGGCCGCCGGCAATCGCCAGCATGATGATGCCGAACGTCGTCTGCAACGCGGTGTGCTTGTAGAGATTATTGAGCACCACATCGGGCATTTCGCCGCGCTTCAGCTCGATGACGATGCGCATGCCGTCTCGATCGGACTCGTCGCGCAGGTCGCTGATTCCCTCGATCACCTTTTCGCGCGCGAGCTCGGCGATCTTCTCAATCAGGCGTGCCTTGTTGATCTGGTACGGAATCTCGGTGATGACGATCGACTGCCGGTCGCCCTTCTTGTTCTCTTCGACGGACGACTTCGCGCGCATCAGGATCGAGCCGCGTCCTGTGGTG
>JANPCT010000317.1:0-3023 GCA_031431095.1 Acidobacteriota bacterium
CAGGACTGCGCATCGGCATCGCGGCAATCCAGGGACTGGCGCTGGCCCGCGGCCTTCCGGTCACGCCAGTCTCCACCTTCGAGGCGCTGTCGTGGCACGCGCGCGGCTCGGCGGATGCGATTGCTCCGTGGGTCGATGCCCAGCGCGGCGAGGTCTTTGCGACGCTGCTCGCGGGTGACGGCCGCGGCGTCCTCGCCGACGCGTCCTCATTGTCTCCGTCAGCCACAATCGACGCGTGGCAGTCCGCGTTCCCGGCCGGCGGGCGTGTGCGGTTCATCGGCGACGGTGCCTTGCGCTATCGCGATCAGATTCTGGCCGCGCTCGCCGATCGCGCGGTGGTCGATCCCACGATCCCGCTGCTGGCCGCCGCCATTGGCCGAATCGCGGCCGCGGACCCTGCCCGCGCCGTCCGGCCGCACGCCCTGGCGCCCTTGTACATCCGCCGCACCGACGTCGAACTGGCGCGCGATCGCCGCGAGGCCGCAAACCGCTGATGCTCGTCGAACGGCTGCGCCCGCCAGGAGCCGGCGCCGACATCGAGGCCATCGTCGCGCTGGAAGCGGAATCGTTCACCAATCCGTGGTCGCGCGACACGCTCGTCTGGGAACTGAACAACTCCGACGTGACGCAGGTGTATGTGCTGCGGGATACCACCCAGACGGTGGTGGCGTTCTGCATCTGCTGGCTGATTTTCGACGAGCTCCACATCAACACCCTGGCGGTAGCGCCGTCGGCGCGGCGGCGTGGAGCTGCCGGTCACCTGCTGCGTGAGATCATGGCCGAGGCGGCGCAGGCCGGCGGGACGAAGGCGACGCTGGAAGTCAGGGCCTCGAATGCGGCCGCGCTGGCGCTGTACGAAGGGCTCGGGTTCCACGTCGCGGCGCGGCGGCCGAGATACTACACGCTGCCTGTCGAAGATGCGCTGATCCTGTGGCGGCAGGGGCTCACTGCCTCAGGTTGAAGGCCCCCCGCGCCTTATGGTAGCGTGCCGTGGTGGCCGCCCTCGCGTAAGACTCCTTCCATCAGGAGGCGAAATGCCGACAGACTTCGAAGAAATGAAGATGAAGCTGCTCGAAAACAACGACGAGTTCCGGCAACTCGCCACAGAGCATCACAGTCTCGATGAACGCCTCCACGATTTAGCCGTCCGTCAGTACCTCTCAGAGCCGGAACAGCTCGAAGAAGTGACCCTCAAGAAGAGGAAATTGCAGTTGAAGGATCAGATGGAGGACATGCTGCGCGGCCAGCGCGGCCCGGAGGCCGTCCACGCCTCATCACGCGCCTGACGCCCCGCTTTCCACACGTTCGAGGCCGGTCCACCGCAAGGCCGGCCTTTTTTCATGTCAGCATGTCCTCATCCATCCCATGAAGATCGACAAAGCAGGAATTCCGTTCATCGTCGGCGCGCTCGTCCCCGCCGTCGCGCTCGCCGGCGCCCGGCGCTACGGCTGGGCAACGGGGTTCGCGGCGCTCGGCGCGTTCTTCGCGTATTTTTTCCGCGACCCCGAACGGCAGGTGCCGACGGCCCCCGGGCTCGTCGTCTCGCCGGCCGACGGCCGCGTCGTCATCGCCGGCCCGTCTGATGGCCGCTGGAGCCCGCCGGGCGAGTGGAAGCAGGTGACGATTTTTCTGTCGCCCATGGACGTGCACATGAACCGGACGCCGGTCGCGGGACGGGTCACGCGCATCGAATACCGCGCCGGCAAGTTCCTGCCGGCCTACAAGGAAGATGCGAACGAGAACGAGCTGAACGAGATCTGGATCGACCATGACGGCGAGCCGGTGGTGGTCCGGCAGATCGTCGGCATCCTGGCGCGACGGATCGTGTGCCGCGTCACCGAAGGACAGACCCTGGCGCGCGGCGAACGCATCGGGCTGATGAAGTTCGGATCGCGCATGGACGTATTCCTGCCATCCCGCGCTGAGATCCTGGTCGGCGTCGAAGAGCACGTCGTTGCGGGTGAGACCGTGCTGGCGCGCCTGCCGCCGGGAGCTGGTGATTAACCCGCTCGGCAGACGGCAAACCGATCGGCCCCGCCGCCTGCGCCGCGGCGTGTTCCTGCTGCCGTCGCTGATGACGGTCGCGAACCTGTTCTGCGGTTACGCGTGCGTCGTCTATGCGACGCGGGGAGATTTCGACACCGCCGCCGTGCTCATCGGCATCGCGATGGTGCTCGATACGCTCGACGGATTTCTTGCCCGGCTGACGAATTCCTCGTCCGCGTTCGGCGTCGAGCTCGACTCCCTCGCGGACGTCGTCTCCTTCGGTCTCGCCCCCGCGATCCTCGCCTTTCACTGGGGGCTGTGGCCGGCGGGGCGGCTCGGCTGGGCGGCGGGATTCATCTATCTCACTGCGGTGGCGATGCGCCTCGCGCGCTTCAATATCCAGACCGCGACGGTATCGGACAAGCGTTACTTCGCCGGGCTGCCAAGCCCCGCCGCCGCCGGCGTGATTGCGTCGACCGTATTTCTGTATCCGTGGGGGCTGCAGGAATGGCGGCTCGCGATTCTCGCGTTGCCGCTCGTCCTCGTGCCGGCGCTGCTGATGGTGAGCACGATCCGGTTCCGCAGCATCAAGGCACTCGACATGGGCTGGCGCCGCTCCTACATCGCCTTGTTCATCGGCGCGGTGCTGCTGGCGCTGATCGCGGCGCATCCGCGGCTCGCGCTGGTCGTGATGGCGTACACCTACATCACGTGGGCGGTTGCCAGTTTCGCCATTGGCCGCCTGCGCCGGCGGCCCGCGCCACCCGGGCCCTGACGGCCCGCCAGCGTTCATTCTGTCGGCAGGTTGATCGTGACCGCGGTGCCGCGTCCCTTTTCGCTCTTCACCGCAATGGTGCCGCCGCTCAATTCGATGTTCCGGCGCGCAATGGGGAGTCCGAGCCCGGTACCGGTCGTCTTGGTGGAAAAGTACGGCTCGAACACGCGTTCGAGCGCCTCTGCGTCCATGCCGAAGCCGCTATCCTCGACGCGAAGCGCAATCGTGCGGTCACCGACCGCCGATGTGACGCGCAGGCTGC
>JANPCT010000318.1:0-8121 GCA_031431095.1 Acidobacteriota bacterium
GCAGCGCGGGATGCAGCGCCGGTCGAATGCCGAGGTATTTCGCGATCTGAGCACTAGCGGCCCATTCGGTTCCCGCGGGGGGGCTGCACGACCGTGAGACGCAGTCACGTGCCCGCATCGCATCGGCTGCTCGGGGCGGACGCCGTGGCTGCGCAAGGCGCGCGAGACGTTCGATTTTGCCGCGCTCGCGGCGCTGCTTCCCCGATCCGACTTCCGCCGATTCGTCGTACCCTGTCGAGAGGAGCACTGAAGTCATGGCCAAGCAGAAGAAGTCCGTCAAAGCCGTTCCGAAGAAATCTGGGAGGAAGGCCGCCGCGAGACGTGTCGCCGTGAAGCGAGCGCCCCGCCCGGCGTCACGCACCACGCGCGCCACGGGCGGGAGTGCGGATCTGCGCAGTGTCGGTCCCGGGCTGACGGTGAATGACGTCGGCAAGAGCATCGCCTGGTATCGGGACGTGCTGGGTCTTGCAGTCAAGGACCTCTGGGAGAAGGACGGCACGGTGATGGGCGCCGAGATGCGCGCCGGCGCCGTGTCGTTCAACCTGGGTCAGGACGACTGGAAGATGGGCCACGACCGCGTGAAGGGACAGGGCATGCGCATGTACGTCACGACCGGTCCGTCGATCGACCGGCTAGCGGAGGACATCAAGGCACGCGGCGGCACGTTGACGTCGGAGCCGCGCGAGGAATGGGGCATGCGCGTCTTTTCCATCGACGATCCCGATGGTTACAAGTTGACGTTCATGTTCCCGCTGAAGAAATAGGCTCGCCGGGAGGCGGTTGATGACGGATCGGCGCCTCACGCCGCGCGCATCTTCAGCCGGCTGAAGACCGCGTTGACCCGTGCGAGCAGCACGGGCGCCTCGAACGGCTTGATCATGTAGTCGTCCGCCCCCATCGTCAGCACGCGCCGCTCGATGGTGTCACCGTCTTCGGCAGTGAGGACGATGATCGGGAGGCCCGTCAGCGCGGCGCTGTGACGCAGGTGGTGGATGGCCTCGTAACCGTCCATCACCGGCATGTTCAAGTCGAGCAGCACCAGGTCCGGCCGCGCGCTGGTCGCGAGCGCGACCGCCGCGTCCCCATTCTGCGCTTCGATCACCTCGAAGCGTTCGCGCTCGAGCAGCTTCCTGATCAGCATTCGCGTGATCGGCTCGTCGTCGGCGATGAGGACGCGGCATCGGCCGCGAGTCGCCGGATCGACGGCCGTCGGAGCGGCGCGCGGACCGGTCAGAGTAATGACGATGGTTTCGCCGGCCCCGGTCGGGCGCGTCGAGAAGCTGGCGGCAGTCTCTTTGCCTTTCAGCGTGAGCCGGAAAGCCCCGCTCTGCGGACGATTCCGAACCGCCACGCCGACGCGCGCCAGGATCTTGAAGCGATCGCGAATCGCGTCGGCCGTCGGCAGCGACAAGGCGGGCTCGAAGGCGCCGTCGATCAAGTAGCGAAGCGTGGCGCCGCTCCCGGTGCACGCCAGTTCCACTTCACTGGCGCCGAGCGCGACGGCGCGGGCAATGATTTGCGTGCACATCTCGATAGCGGCGGATTCGGCCTGCTTGCCCGGCAGCTTCGCGTTCTCGAGACCCGCACGCAAGCCCTGCCCAAGCGCATCAAGATCGCTTGGCTTCGGATAACACCGGTCAAGCGCCGTGACGACGGCCAAGCGGGTCGCAGCCATGGCGGCGGTGCGACGCCCGGACGCGAAACCGAGGTCGCGATCGGTTTCCGGAGAATAGGGAGAGCACGTCGCGTAGGTCAGCACGCGATTGTCCACGGCGACCGGCACGACCTGATGGCGCCGCGCTACGCGCTCGGGCACGAGGCGGACGGCGAGTTCGCTCGGTTCAATCTGCGTTTTGGCCTCGTCGGCCGACATGATGCCGCCGTCGGGGGTCATCGCCGGAGGCAGACCGGTGCTTTGCGGGATGCGGGTCGTTTCGGACAGGTGCACGGCGTAATTCCTTATGCTTGAAGAAAGGGGCGCCGACAGTCCTTCAGCAATCCCGCGACCGCATCAGTCGAATCGAATCACCAGCATTTCCGCGCGCGCTCTCCCGCGCTGTGCGGATGTGACCTGGCGTGTGCGGCACACCTGTGCGGATTCGGACCCGGGCAGGCAATCGTGCCTTTTCCAGGCGTGGTCGAGTGCGGACGGCCGCGTTCAGGCGAACGGCGAACGCCAATCGCGGTCCGCTATGGTTTCCGCAGGACCGTCCTGTCGTTCTTCAACGCGCCCGACGGGTTGGTGAGGGAAGGACGTCCGCGCCAGTGGGGTCTGATCGATCGACAGGCACCGGGCTCATCGTCGCTCCGTCTCGTTCAACGACCAGTCGTAGTCGAGGAAGGCGATCACCGCCCCGGCGTTCCGCGCTCGGACCGCCGCGTCCGGCGGACCATACCTGACGAGGGCCCCCAGAATGGCCCGTTCCCCCTGCGGCCGCGTCCCGGGCACGACCGGACTGTACTCGGCAACAAAGTCCGCGCCGTACCACTTGAAGATGCTGGACACGCGCAGTGTGTTGCCGTCCGGCCGAAGGCCTTCCGGGCTCGCCAGGTAACGGCGGGCTGCGGCGTCCAGCTGCGCATTGAGCGTGTCCGCCCGATAGGGTTCGGCCGCCAGCGGCGGACAACTGACCGACGCGCAGTTCACGGCGAAATGAATACGCGCATCCTTGAACCCGGGCCTCAGCACTCGGTGTTCGATGTCGTCGAGACTCACCGCGCGCCCCGCCGCGCGCCACCGCGGCGTCGTCCACACGTCGGCGATCTGCCGAATGCTGTTGCGCGGCTGGCGCGTGAACCACTGCGATTGGATCGGGTAGGCGTCGACGATGGCGGCGAGGGTGAAGGCGTTATAGGCGTTAATCCAGAAGGCCATGCGCTGCTGCCGCGTCCACCCGGCTTCGCCAGCTGCGGCTGGGGCGTCGAACTGCGCGATCACACGATCCAGCGCGCCGCGGTCCGCTTTCAACGCCGCGTAAGTCACGCGTGAACCGTTGACGTTACGCGCGAGCACCTGCGCGTAGTCGGCGTAGTTGTGGTCGAACGATTCGGTCGCCACCGGCGCGACACAAGGCAGCGCGAGCAACAGCGCCGCGAGACAGAGCCGGCGCATGGTCATGACCCCTCTCGATCGAGCTTATCGTCCAGCGCGCGTCGGGCCGCGCGCGTGGCGATGACGACCACGGCGACCGTCGCGAGCAGCCCGACCACATACAGCGCCGTGCGTGTCACGCTCCCGCCGCGCGAGGCCGACGACAGCTCCGCCGCGGCCGGCGCCAACGACCCGAGATACACGTACAACGCGGTGCCCGGCAACATCCCGATGGCCGAGGCGAGCACATACTGGCCAAGGGTGAGCCGCGTCAGGCTGAGTGCGTAATTCAGCAGGTTGAACGGAAAGATCGGCGACAGCCGCAACAACAGCACGAGCTTGAACCCCTCACGCTCGACTGCGGCGTCGATCGCACGCACGCGAGGAGAGCGCTCGACCTGACGCTGGGCCCATCCGCGCAGTACGGTCCGGCCCAGGAGGAACGCGCACGTCGCGCCCGCGACGCTCGCCGGCGACGCGAGCGCCAACCCCCAGACCGGTCCGTAGGCGAAACCCGCCGCGAGTGTCAGAATCGATCCAGGCAGCAACGCCACAGTGCTCACGACATACGCCACGAAGAACACCGCGACGCCGGCCGGCCCCGTGTCGCGCGCGTACTCGGCCAGGCTGATGGTCCACAGGCCCAGCGGCAGGAACCAGGCCGCCAGCGCGACCACGGCGACGACAGATGCGATGACGAGCGCACGAGGCCAGGACATCGTCAGCGTTGACTCATCAACAGAAACGCACCCGCGCCGTGAACTGGAACTCGCGGGGCCGGACCGGCCTGCGTTGGCTCACAGGCCAGCGTGCCCTGTTCGTCCAAACTCACTCCGCTCGCGCCGCAGTTGAAGAAGCCCGCTCGCCTCATCGCGTCCACCTGAAGTAGCGCGCGAACCACCGGCGCACACTCGGCGTGAGGCGTTGCCGCCGGTAGGCATCGCCCGCCTTGCGGAGCGCCTCAGCCTGTGTGGGATAGGGATGCACGGTCGCCGAGAGCCCTCCTAGCGTGCCGCCATGGGTCATGGCGTAGACCGCCTCGCCGATCATCTCGCCGGCGTGCCGGGCAACAATGGTGCACCCGCGGATCGCGCCGTTGGCGTGATGCACGCGCACGAACCCGTCCGTCTCATCGTCCACGACAGCGCGATCGACCTCGGCGAGGTCGACGGTGATGGTCTGGAGCCGACCGGCAGACGCCTCGACATCGGCGCCGGACACGCCGACGTGGGCCACCTCGGGATCGGTATAGGTCACCCACGGAATGACCAGGGCGCTGGCCTTGCTCCGGCCGAAGAACAAGGCATTCTGCAGAACGATGCGTGACAGCGCATCGGCGGCGTGTGTGAACTTGTAGGCCGAGCAGACGTCGCCGGAGGCGTAGACGCGCCGATTCGTCGTCTGCAGCCGATCATCGACGACCACGCCCTCCTTCGCCGCATCGATCCCGGCCGCGTCGAGGCGCAGCCCTTCGATATTCGGGGCTCGCCCGGCGGCGACCAGCAGCGCGTCGCCGACCGTGCGCGTGGTTGGCTCCTGGTCGACGGTGTCGTGACGAGAGTAAATTGCGACCTCGCCCGATGTCTCGGAGACCCGCTCGAGGCGGACACCGAGTGCCAACGAGACGCCTGCCTTCACCAGGTGACGCCGCACGATCTCGGCGGCGTCCGCATCGTCGCGAGGGAGCACGCGCGGCGCCTGGTCGAAGAGAGTGACGGCCGACCCGAAGCGCGCGAAGGCCTGCGCCAGTTCGCAGCCAATCGGTCCGGCGCCGATGATCAGCAGCCGTCGAGGGAGAGTGGTCAACGCGAAGACAGTTTCGTTGGTGAGAAAAGGCACCTCGTCGAGCCCGGGTATCGGCGGCGCCGTTGGCCGACCGCCGGTCGCAATGACGGCGCGCGCGAAGCGCAGCCGCTGACTACCCACGATGACGGTCCGCGCGTCGGCGAAACGCCCTTCGCCGAAGAAGACGTCGACCCCTGCCCGTCTCACTCGTGCCGCCGCATCGTGCTCAGCGATCGACGCGCGGCGATCCCTCATCCGTCGCATCACGGCGGCGAAGTCTACGGAGGTCGTGCCCGCGGTGATTCCAAGCGTCGCGGCGTTCGCCAGCTCGCCGACGGCGCGTGCGGAACGAATGATCGCCTTCGACGGCACACACCCCGTGTTCAGGCAGTCACCACCCAGCAGGTGACGCTCGACGAGCGCGACGCGCGCGCCGAGACCGGCGGCGCCCATGGCACACACCAGGCCGGCGGTGCCACCACCAAGGACGACGAGGTTGTACGCTTCGCCGCCCGCCGGATTCTTCCAGTCTGGCGGGTGGACGTGGCCGATCAACGCGCGATCGGCTGGATCGCCCGATACCCTCTCGACCTCGTCGGGACGCTGAACCTCCGTCATGGTGTGAACGCGCTGTCCTTCGTCGATGCCTTGCTCACGCGGGTGACGCCATCATCGTACCTATTGTGGGCACGTGGCCACGGATCGTGATCATAAAAAGCTCTACTCCCATCACGCGAGCTCCTTCCTACATCGACGCCATCTGCGTCTTCAACTGATACCCCGGAGACAGTTGTTTATTCCACGATTAACTCAACAGGATGGCGGACGGTGGGAATTTTCTGGGACGCCCCGGGGATTACTCTACCGGGCAAGCGAGAGCGGTTCTGAGCGGCCGGCGGAAGGGAGTGGTCCCTGGATAGCATGGATAGCCATGAGCTGGATGAGGTAATGAGAATGAGGCAATTATGCACAGACGGACATTCCTCGCTGTGTTGAGCTCGGCTCCCGTCGCGCTCGCGGCATGCGTGGCCGGTGCCGACGAGCAATCCCAGGCAGGCTCGACCGGGCCACCCGCATTCGAGGTGACGAAGACCGACGCCGAGTGGCGAAAGCTCTTGACGAAAGATCAGTATCGAGTCCTGCGCAAGCACGACACCGAGCGGCCAGGGTCCAGTCCGCTCGATGGCGAACATCGTCCTGGTACGTTTCAGTGCGCGGGCTGCGACCTGCCGCTCTATGCGTCGAGCAGCAAGTTCGACAGTGGAACCGGGTGGCCGAGCTTCACGGCGCCACTGCCGAACGCCATCGGGACCGCGGTCGACCGGAGTCTGTTCGGTGTGCGGACCGAGGTCCACTGTCGGCGCTGCGGCGGGCATCTCGGCCACGTCTTCGACGACGGTCCGGCGCCAACTGGGAAGCGGTATTGTATGAACGGCGTGGCCATGATCTTCAAACCGCAGGGAGCGTGATCAGATGACGCAATTCTCTCGATTCATTGTCACCCTAGCCATCGCCTTCGGTGCGGTACGCGCGGCGCCAGTCGCGTCGCAGCCCGCACCGACGCCTCGGACCGAAACCGCGACGTTTGCCGCGGGCTGCTTCTGGTGCGCCGAGGAGGCGTTCGAGAAGGTGGACGGCGTCATTTCGGCGACGTCCGGGTTCACGGCCGGCCACACGCCGAACCCCACCTACGAGCAGGTATCGTCCG
Source organism: Acidobacteriota bacterium (assembly GCA_031431095.1). Classification (GTDB taxonomy): domain Bacteria; phylum Acidobacteriota; class Vicinamibacteria; order Vicinamibacterales; family 2-12-FULL-66-21; genus JAICSD01. The sequence continues at coordinate 6,585 of JANPCT010000318.1, forward strand.
GAGGCACCGGACACACCGAAGCGGTTCAAGTGACGTACGATCCGGCCAAGGTCAGCTACGAGACGCTGCTGAAGACCTTCTGGCACAACGTCGATGCCGTGGATGCCGGCGGACAGTTCTGCGACCGGGGGAGCCAGTATCGCTCGGGTATCTACGTGCACTCGCCGGCGCAGCAGCAGCAGGCAGAAGCGTCAAAGACGCAGATTGCAGCGCAGCTTGGCAAGTCCGTCGCGACCGAGATCGTGGCGGTCGGTCCTTTTTACAAGGCCGAGGGTTATCACCAGGATTACTACAAGAAGAACCCCGCGCGGTACAAGTTCTACAAGTGGAACTGCGGACGCGCGCAACGCCTGGACGCCCTTTGGGGCAAGAAGGAATAAATGGGAGCGCTGAGGAAGAGCGTTCATGCGCGTCCGTGACTTGATCCGCGGGAGCCTGATGCTGGCCGCCGCAGCCGCAGTGCTCGTCCTGGAGCGGCGGTACCGGGCGCGCCGGTATGTGGAACCACGCTCGACGCACGTGACGAGAAATGTGGCCATCGCCGGGCTCGCCGCGGTCACCGTGCAGTTATTGGAGTCGCCCGTCGTTATGCCTCTTGCGCGGACGGTCGCCCGGCGTCGGTGGGGGCTCTCGCACGCCATCGGGGGGCCGCCGTGGTTGCGAGGCATGGTCGTCGTCCTACTGCTCGACTACACGTTGTATCTCTGGCACATCGTGGTGCACCGGGTGCCCTGGCTCTGGCGGTTCCACCTCGTCCATCATGTGGATCTCGATCTCGATGCGACCACCGGACTCCGGTTCCATGCCGGCGAGCTCGCCGCCTCGATCCCGTGGCGCGCCACCCAGGTCATCGTCCTGGGGGTGTCACCCACGACGCTCACCCTCTGGCAGAGTCTCACCCTCGCGTCGGTCCTCTTTCATCACTCGAACACGCGGTTGAGCGACCGCATGGAGCGTGCGCTGTCGTGGATCGTCACGACGCCTCGCATGCACGCGATTCATCACTCGGTGAATCCCGTGCAGTTGCAGTCGAACTTCTCGAGCGGCCTTGCGGTCTGGGACCGGCTCCATCGCACCGCGCGTTTCGACGCCGCCGCAGGCGACGTGGCGGTCGGCGTGCAAGGATTCCTCGAACCGGGCGAGGTCTCGCTGCGGCGCGTCCTTCGCTTGCCGTTCGAAACGGCGGTCAGCGCAGCTGACGCCACGCCAGTACCGTCCGTTGCACGATCGTGATCGCGAGCGCGGCGACCCAGACCCACACGAGCCAGGACACGTACTGGGGAAACACCACCCACAACCCGTACATGACGCTTGTCTCGCCGGCTTCCGTCAGCGCCGGCGTGAACTGGAACGTCCGATTCGTGACACTGAGGTCGCGACCCGGGCGGCGCGCGGCATCCGACAACGCCAGCGTCGTCGTGATGACGACGACGTAGCCGGCCAGCACCGCGAGCCACGCCAGCCAGAGCGCGGGATCTGCGACGGCAAACCCGATGACCATGGCCGCGTAGCCGGCCATGTCCAGCGTGATGTCGAG
>JANPCT010000319.1:0-4090 GCA_031431095.1 Acidobacteriota bacterium
GTCCGCCTTCAGGGCAGCCTGGTATGCGGCGGCCGCCGCCTCCACATCTCCCTTGCGCTCGAACAGGACGCCGAGCTGAAGATGTACGCTCGTGAGCGCCGGCATCTTCGCGAGAAGGTCGCGGTAGGCCGCAACCGATTCGTCGATCCTTCCCGCGGCCTCGAATTCGGAGGCCGCCGCGAGCTGGCGTTGCACAGCGCGCACGTCGAGGCCCGCGAGCGGACTCGCCGGGCCCGCCGCCGGCGCGGTCTCGAGCTCGAAATCGAGCGGCGCATTGACGCCCATGGTTGTGGTTGTCGCCTGGCGGCGCGCCGGGTGAAATCCTGGCGCGTTCACGATGAACGTCCACGGCCCGCCGCGCAGGCCGAGGAACGAGAACCGGCCCTTGCGATCCGATGTCACCGTGACGGAGGGCTGGTCGGGGCTTTCCGCCATGACGGTCGCACCCTTGATCGTGTGATCGTCCGCGTCCTTGACGACGCCTGTGACGCGGCCCTGCGCGCTCGCCGTCACCGGAACGAGCAACGCGAACGTGAAGCAGGCGAGGGCCCGGCGCATGCAAAAAGTATAATCCACCGGTGACGACGACAACCTGCGGCCGCGCGCTGTTTCTGGCGTGTTTCGCCCTGATGCTCACCACTTCGACGACCGCTCAGCAGCGCGCCGCCGTGGCGGCCGGCAGTGGCATGGACGCCGCCCGCCTCGACGCCATCCCGTCCCTGGTGCAGCAGGCGATCGCCGACAAAAAGCTGCCCGGCGCAGTCGTACTGATTGGCCGCGGAGACCGCATCGTCTATCAGCAGGCCATCGGGCAACGCGCGGTTGCCCCGGCGCCCGAACCGATGACGCTCGACACGATCTTCGACCTCGCCTCTCTCACCAAGGTCGTGGCGACGACGACGAGTGTGATGAAACTGGTAGAGGACGGCAAGATCAGGCTCAGCGATCGCGTCGCCGATTACATCCCCGGATTCGAGCGCTACCGCAAGGCGAATATCACGATCCGGCATCTGATGACGCACACGTCAGGGCTCAGGCCCGATCTGGATTCCGCGAATCCATGGACCGGCGCCGGCACCGCGATCCAGCTCGCCATGGAAGAAGTGGCCTCGGCGGCGCCGGGCGAGCGCTTCGTGTATAGCGACATCAACTACTTCCTTCTCGGCGATATCGTCCGGCGGGTGAGCGGCCTGCCGCTCGAGGCGTATTCGCGCACCCACATCTTCGAGCCGCTCGGCATGCGCGACACGATGTTCCTGCCGCCGGCGTCACTGGCGTCACGGATCGCCCCGACCGAACCATGCACCGAGTTCGGCTGGCCGTGCGACGGCCCCGGCATGAAGATGATGCGCGGCGTCGTGCACGACTGGACGGCGCGCCGTATGGGCGGTGTCGCCGGACACGCCGGGCTCTTCAGCACGGCCGCGGATCTCTCGGTCTTCTGCCGCATGCTGCTGAACGGCGGCAGCTACAACGGTGTTCGCGTCCTGTCGCCGCTCACCGTGGCGAAGATGACGACGCCGGCGAGCGGCCTCGGTGATCCGAATGTACGCGGACTTGGCTGGGACATCGATTCGAGCTTCTCGTCGAATCGCGGCGAGCTCCTGCCGGTAGGATCGTTCGGGCACACGGGCTTTACCGGCACGTCGCTCTGGATCGATCCGGTCACGAAGACGTTCGTGGTGTTCCTGTCCAATCGCGTCCACCCGGACGGCAAGGGTGACGTCACGCCGTTGCGCGCGCGCGTCGCGACTCTCGCGGCGTCTGCGATTGTCGACTCGCCATCCGACGAGGTGCGGTCGCGGCTGATGACGGGGAAGGATTTCGGGCCGTCCGGCGCAGCCCCGGCGCGCACGCCGCGGAGTCCGGTGCAGACCGGCCTCGACGTGCTCCGGGCACAGGCGTTCGCGCCGCTCAAGGGCAAGCGCGTCGGACTCGTCACCAACCACACCGGGCTGGCGCGGGACGGCTCCACGGCGATTGACATGATGTTCGCGGCCAGGGACCTGACGCTGGCGGCGCTGTTCAGCCCCGAGCACGGCATCCGCGGAATCCTCGACGCCAAGTTCCCGTCAGAGGTGGACGAGAAGACCAGGCTGCCGATTCATTCACTCTATGGCGAGACGCAGCGGCCGACGCCCGCCATGCTCGAAGGCCTCGACGTCATCGTCGTCGACTTGCAGGACATCGGCTCGCGCTTCTGGACCTACATGACAACCACCGCGTACGTCATGGAAGAGGCGGCGAAGCGCAAGCTGCCGGTGTACGTGCTGGATCGACCGAATCCCGTGAACGGCTGGAGTATCGAGGGGCCGTCGCTCGATCGCGAGTCGATGGGGCACACGGGCTACTTCCCGGCGATGCCGATCCGCCACGGAATGACGCTGGGCGAGCTGGCGAGACTGTTCAACGCCGAAAACAAGATCGGCGCGGATCTCACAGTCGTGCCGATGAAGAACTGGCGGCGCGACGACTGGTTCGACGACACGGCACTGCCGTGGGTCAACCCGTCGCCGAACATGCGGAACATGAACGAGGCCGCGCTGTACACGGGTGTGGGCGCGATCGAGGGGACGAACCTCTCCGTCGGCAGAGGAACCGACACGCCCTTCGAGCACATCGGGGCGCCGTGGATCGACGGCGTGCAGCTCGCTGACGCGCTGAACGCCCGCGCGGTTCCGGGAGTCCGCTTCTATCCGGTACGATTCACCCCTGTCTCCAGCAAGTACGCGAACGAGCCATGCCAGGGCGTGTTCATCATCGTTACCGACCGGGCGGCGCTGCGGCCGGTGCGCGTCGGCCTGGAGATGGCGTCCGCGCTCATCCGCATGTATCCGGCGCAGTTCCAGCTGGATCTCGCGGCGCGCCTGTTCGGCTCTCGCGAGACGCTCGCGCGCATCCGCAGTGGAGACGACCCCGTGGCCATCGCGGCATCGTGGTCTCCCGCCGAGGCGCGGTGGCGATTGTTGCGCGCGAAGTATTTACTCTATTAAAGGGCCTCGAGTCATCCCCTTCTCTTTTTGTCGGCGTACATGCGCTCGTCTGCGGCCTGCACGAACGGCATGATGTTCGTCGCTCCGGCGGGGACCTCGACGCAGCCGATGCTGAGCGCGACCCCGTTTGGCAGCGCTGCGAGTTGTGTCGATGTGGCGAAGGCTTTCTGGAGATCCGTCGTACGCCGGACGGCTTCCTGCTCGCCGCACGACATCATGACCAGGAACTCGTCGCCGCCCCACCTGAATACGTAGTCCGCTTCCCTGATGTGCCGGAGCAGGAACGAGGCAACCTCCCGCAGCACCAGGTCGCCGGTCTCGTGTCCCATCGTGTCGTTGATCGTCTTGAAGTGGTCGATGTCGATGAAGACGATCGACAGCGGCGTGTGGTAGCGGCGGTGCCGCTGCATCTCGCGGCCGATCACTTCGTCGAAGAACCGGCGGTTGCGCGTGCCGGTGAGCGCATCGGTGATGACCGCTTCGTGCAGGTCGCGCTGCGCGGATTCCAGGCGCGTGTTGGCATGGCGCAGCTCGTAGGTCATGTCTTCGAAGGTCATCAACTGCATTCCTAGTCCAGTGAGCATGAAGAGGACGAGGATGCCCACCAGCGAGCCGGAGGCCGCGGTGCCTCCGGGCACGCCCAGTGTCGCCGTCCAGAGATTCAACCCGCCGAAGAGCATCAACATGACGCCGACGAGGCCAGCGCCGAGGAGTCTCGCTTGCCGCGCGAGCAAGCCATGCGCAAGGCCCGCTGTGGCCATGGCGCCGGCGGTGAGCAGATGACCGGGCGCGAACGCCGCGTTGGCGCCGAGGGCCGCCGGCGCCAGCCCGAACCATATCGCCACGGGCAGGAGCAGGAGTGCGTAGCCACGCCGCAGCCGCGGCGACTGCCTGTAGGCGTCGGCGGCGACGACAAAAGCGAGCCCGGCGAGGATCCGCAGGAACTGCGCCGCTCCATAGCTCATCGCTTCGAGCTGCGGGCTTCCCCACGGATCCGACGACAGGAAGAACGCCGCTGACATCGCCAGCCAGCCCCAGATCCACCAGAGGATGTACGGCTTGCGCCGATAGACGTAGAGCAGGAAGAGCAGCGTGGC
>JANPCT010000320.1:0-2258 GCA_031431095.1 Acidobacteriota bacterium
GGCGATCAGCCGCGCGGTGGCGACGATGAGCCGCGTGCTCGGCACCTCGGCCAGTCCGCGATCCCCCAGTTGCCGCAGACGCCTGGTGAGCGTCACCAGCGTGGTCGCCGTCGGGCGATCCACCTGTCCTTCGTGCGAGACGATGGCCGATTCCATGTCCGCCGGCGGGAACCCGAACTCGAGCGCGACGAACCGCTGCCGCGTGCTCGGCTTCAGATCCTTCAGGCCGTGCTGGTACCCGGGGTTGTAGGAGACCACCATTTGAAAATTCGCATCGGCTTCCAGCAGCTCTCCCGCCTTGTCGAGCGGAAGAATCCGTCGATCGTCGGTCAGCGGATGGATGACGACCACCGTGTCGGTCCGTGCCTCGATAATCTCATCAAGGTAGCAAATCGCGCCGAGCCGGGCCGCCAGGGTCAGCGGACCGTCGAGCCAGACGGTTTCCCCGCCTCGAATCAGGTAACGGCCGGTGAGATCGCTCGCCGAGAGATCGTCGTGGCACGCCACGGTCACGAGCGGCCGTCCGAGGCGCCACGCCATGTGCTCGACAAACCGCGTCTTGCCGCAGCCGGTGGGCCCCTTCAACATCACCGCCAGGCGACGCGCGTGACAGGTTTCGAATACCGCGATCTCATCGCCGACCGGCAGGTAGTACGGCGCGTCAGGACCGGGATAACGCACGCCCCCGTGCGGCGGCAGGCCCCCGTCCGCCGCCTTCCGGCCCCGTAGGCCACCGGCGTCCATCATCGCGAGGGAACGACGTCCCCGTCGGGAACCCGAAGCCGCCGGGTGGTCGCCGACGCCATGAAGAAAAAATCCCACAGGAAGAGCGCAACGCCGGTTGTAAAGAGGGTGCCGGTGACCAGCAGCATCAGAAAGTGCACCTGGATCTTCGACTGCGTCTCCAGGTAGCCGAATCCAAGTATGCGCTCGAGATAGGTCTGTGAGATTCCGGCCGCGGCCAGCGCCATCGTCATGCCGAACATCCCCCCGACCTGGAGCCAGAACGCCCACAGCCCCACCTTCGATTCCCGCTCGGATTCTGCGTGCCCGGTCATCGCTGGCAACGCATAGGTGATCACGGCGAGAACGATCATGACGTAGGCGCCGAAGAACGCCGCATGGCCGTGCATCGAGGTGATGAGCGTTCCGTGGGTCCATCTGTTCACCGCCGGCCAGGTATGCGCGAGGCCGAGCAGGCCGGCGCCCAGGGCGGAAAAGATCGCGCTCCCGAGCGTCCAGTGAAGCGCGAGCGTGTTTGGATGGGACAGGCCGGATCGCCGGATGGCCGAGTACGCGTACGCCGACATGGCCAGGAACACGAGCGGCTCGAGTGCGGAAAAGAAGCCGCCGATGGGCAGCCAGTATTGGGGAACCCCGATGAAATAGTAATGATGGGCGGTGCCGAGGAGCCCCGAGATGAACGTCAGGCCCACGATGACGTAGAGCCACTTCTCCATGACCTCGCGATCGATGCCGGAGAGTCTGATGAGGAGGTAGGCGAGGAGCGCCCCCTGGATCATCTCCCAGACCCCTTCGACCCACAAGTGAACGGTCCACCAGCGGTAGAAGATGGCCACCGTGTAGTTCCTGAACTCGAACAGCGAGGGCAGGTAGAGCAGCGCCGTCATCACGAGGCCCGCCATCAGAACGCCTTCGGTCGTGGTCAGGCGTTTCGCTGTCCAAATCGTCATGCCGAGGTTGTACAGAAACATCAGCATGACGACCACGATCGCCAGTTTCACCGGCAGCGGCTGTTCGAGCAGTTTGTTGCCGGCCGTCCAGTGGAAGAGGTAGCCGACGACCGCCGTCAGCCCGCCGATCGTCCACAGCGTGAGCGCCGCGTATGCGAGCTTCGGACTGTGCAGCTCCGCGCGGGACTCTTCCGGCACGACCCAATACGCGGCCCCCATGAAACCCGTGAGCACCCAGACGATCAATAGGTTGGTGTGAATCTCCTTGGAAACGTCGAACGGCAGCCATGCCTTGATCGGATCCGGTCCGAGATACTTGACTGCCGACAGGAGCCCGAACGCGACCTGCAGGCCGTAGAAGAGCATCGCGACCACGAAGTACGGGTAGGCGACGGCTTGAGTGCGAAAACGCATCAGGACAGTCCTTTTACTTGAGCGTGGCCAGGTAGGCGACGAGGTGGTCGATGTCCGCCGGCTTCAGCATGGTCTGGTAGATGGGCGGCATGATGGACTGGCCGCCCGCGGAAAAGGTCGGGCCAGCCACGACGCGGCGCAGGAGGGACT
>JANPCT010000321.1:0-3735 GCA_031431095.1 Acidobacteriota bacterium
CCGATTCCCGCGGGGATTCGCAGATTGACCGCCTGCAACGCGGGCTGATCGCCGATGCCGGCGCAGTCGGCACACCATTCGTTCCAGACTTCGCCTCGACCGCCGCAGTGCGCGCACGTGCGGCGGACCGGGACGTCGAACGGAACGGTCGCCCCCCAGAACGCCTCGCGGGGCGTGACGACCACGTTGGGCCCCGTCTCGAACCGGGCCGCGGCGCCGAAGAAGGATTGCCGCATGCTGTCGAGGACGGTGAGTACCGAGGGAAATTCGACGCGCACTTCGTCGGCCAGACACTCGGCGACGCAGATCGACAGCTCATCACCCGAAATGTCAGGATGATAGCGGCGGGTCAGCTGGCGATGCGCCCGCTTGATTTCGTCCGCGCCGGCGTCGGCGGGGACGCCGAGGATGTCGTAGTAGTCGCGCATGCGCTGTCAGCAAGTTACCATGGAGGACAGTGGCTGATATCAAAGAATGTCCGTTATGCAACGAGGTCATGCGCTTGAAGGCGCGCGAGCTCACCGACCGCGTGCCGGGCACCGGGCAGACCTCGACCCGGCAGGTCAGCGAATGGGTCTGTCCCGAATGCGACTACTGGGAAGAAGCCGAAAGCGGTGAGAGGTAAGGGTCCTAGCGGGCGCCGAGCGTCAGGAGCATTTCCTTCCGCACGGCATCGTCAAAGTCCTCGAAGTTGAGAGCGGTCTCACACTCGTCGCAGAGAACTTCGATGACGGCGGGCTTGCCCTCGTCGTTCACTTCCACGCGGGAGTCTTCGAGACGGACAACGTGCATCTGCAGGGTCTTCACCAGGAAGTTGTGGTTGTTTCCACAACTCGGACAAGTCAACGGCATGCTTGAAATTGTATGGAATGGGTTAGGCAGAACGCAATGACGAAAGCTTTTTATTCTTCGTCATCATTTTCGTCGAACTCGGAGGGGTCGCCGAGACGCAGGATCTGCCCGGCGGCGTGCCCGGCGAGGATGCAGTGCGGGCCCTTCGCCTCGAGCGAGACGACGGCCACGTCCCAGGGACGGGCGCGGTAGGCGGCCGCGACACACCCGCAGGGCATGCCCTCGAGCGCTTCGAGCTCGAAGACGGTGCCCGTCGGTCTGACGGAGCTGATGGATGCCGCTGCTGGGACTGCCATAAGAACCTCCCCTCGTCGGCCACCCGGTGCAGCTGACGTCCGCCGGCCCCACTGCAATCCCGGGACCAGTTCTTCGGTTAGACCGGCTATCGGCGGGATTGGTTCCCTTCTACAGGGAAGTTCATCGAAATCAAGCAGTTCGCGGCGTAGCGCATGCGTGCGGCGACGGCTTCCGGGTGACGCCAGCAGGAGACAGACCGACTTACCGGTCCTAAGCCCAACCGTAACTCGATCCTCGAAGTGACGGACCGGTGTGTGTTTAGGGCCGCTCAGCCTTGTGCTCCGGAGGTTGTCAACTCCAAAACGGGTTCGGGAAGATGCAACCGGCGTTGGCGTGCGCGGGCCTCACCTTGGATAAATGATCCTGCCGACGACCGCAGCGCCCGGAAACAATGCGCGGGCCGCTTCAAGATAGACGTCGAGCTGCGCCTGGTGCGCCGCTGAGGGTGCGCCGGTCTTGAACTCGATGACGGTGATCGTGCCATCGGCCGAACGAACCAGGCAGTCGATGGTCCCGCGAAGGACTCGAGTGGGTGCCTCAGGCGAGACGCAAGAGAACGGCAGCTCGTGCATTCGATCGCCCGACGCCAGTAGTGTGTCCAAGCCAGGTTGCGCGCGCATCGATGCCCAGGCGGAAATCGCGCGGTCGAGAGTGACGCGGGCGTTCCCGGCCGTGGCGCGCTCTTCCGGCCTGATGAGCCGGCCGGCCAGGCCGGCGATTGTTTCGACCCGCAAGTCCGGCAGCTCGGCGCTGAATTGAAACAGCCGATGCACCAGCGTCCCCACCAGCGCATCGTCCGCGTTGGTGGTGAACTCGGTGATGCGCAACGGCGTGGCGTCGGCCTCGAGCGCCTGCGTCACCGGAACGCGCTCGACCCCACCCGGGTCGATCAGCGGCTCGAAGAAATCCGTTGCGGGCTGGTGCCGGGGGGCGATCCCGTTGCGGTTCGTCTGGTCGACGCCGTTGCTGAACGCTGACGCAGACGAGTGCGGAACGGCTGGCCTCGGCAGTCTGAAGCGGTACTCACGCCCCGACTGCGCCGTCCATCCGATGGATGTTTCCTGCTGCATCGCAGCGCGGACGAACATCGCGCGAAAGGACTCGGGCAGTACGTCCGCGAGGCTGCCGCGGCCGATCGCGAACGCGCCGTCCTTCAACACGGTTCCCAGGTAGAGGCGGTCGCGAGCGCGCGTGAGCGCGACGTACATCAGGCGTTTCGTTTCTTCACGCTCCCTGAACCGCTCCTCGTCATCGCTCTCCGACACGAACGGTCCGACCGACACTTCTTCACCAGACACGCGCACCGGCCGCGGGAAGCCGCTCGCCCCCTTGGCCAGGTTGACCACGAACACCACGGGGAACTCGAGCCCTTTCGCGGCGTGCACGGTCATCAGGTTGACGGCGTCGAGCGCTTCGAGCACGGCGTTCGACTCGTCGCCCGCCGTCAGCGAATCGAGGTGGTCGGCGATGCGCGCGAGCGTGGCGTAGCCGCGGTTCTGGATGCGGCGGATGAGACCGCGCATCTTCTTGACGTTCTCCCACGCCTGCAGCCGGCGGCTGCCGCGCAACTCGTACGCGTAGGCGGTGTCTGGAAGGAGCTGCTCGATCAAATCGGCCGGAGGAACGCGGTCGACGCGGTCGAGCCAGCCGGGTACGTGCCTCCGTGCCTGTTCGAGCGCGAGGCGGTCGTCGGCAGAGAGACTGTCGAGGGCCGATGGCGCCCTGGCCGCCGTGAGCGCGGCTGACAGCTTTGGGGCGAGCAGCGCCAGCCCGCTGTCGGACAGGCGAACGAAGCGCGACCGGAGAAACGAGGCCGCCCGCAGCTCGGACAAAGGATTCGCGAGGAAGCGGATCAGCGCGGAGAGGTCCTTGATCTCGTCGGCATCGAAAAAGCCGAGTCCCTTGTAGACATAGGTGGGGATGGCGGCCGATTCGAGCGCACTCTCGAATTCCCGATGGCTGGCGCGCGATCGGAACAGGATGCCGATGTCTCCCGGCTTGACCCCGCGCGCGATGCCGGTCTGTTTGTCGCGAACGGTGTCCTCGCGGAGGATGCGTCCGATTTCAGCGGCGACCGCGGCGGCACACTCCTCCGCCTCGGCGCCGGTGACGATGCCGAGCGCGGGAGGCGTCCGCGCCTCGTCGCCGGCGCCCGCAGATTCGGCCCCGTCCTGCACCGGGAAACGGTCGTCGGCGTCGTACTTGAAATCATCCGCGCGCCGCGCGTTCTGGCCGATCTCGGCGAACAGATCGTTCACGAACGCGAGGAGATCCGGCACCGCGCGAAAGCTGCGCGCGATGGTGCGCCGGGCAGTCGATCCTGGGCGCAACGCATCGATGAACACCGCCGCTTCCCGCAGCACCGCGACTTCGGCGTCGCGGAACCTGTAGATCGACTGCTTGCGGTCGCCGACGATGAAGATGGACGGCTGCGTGGCGAGGCCGCGACCCTCGCCCCACGCCTTGACCAGCAGCGAGATCAGCTCCCACTGCTTGCGGCTGGTGTCCTGGAATTCGTCCACGAGCACATGGTGATAACGCCCCTCCAGGCGATACCGGCTTTGCGAAAACTCGTCCATCCGCGCC
>JANPCT010000322.1:0-2177 GCA_031431095.1 Acidobacteriota bacterium
CGGGGTGGCAGGCGATCCGCCTGATCGATCCATCGATACACGTGGTGGCGAGCACCTCGGATCTACCGGCGACGGTCATCGAGCCCGCGTGGGTGCAGGAACTCATCAGGACGGGAGCGCCGTCGGTGTCTCGCGTCAAGCTCGACCCGGTGAGCGGCCAGTGGGTGGTCTCGCTGGGCGTCCCGGTGAAGCGCGGCGGAAAGTTGAAATACGTGCTCGCGGCGCGGATCTACGCGCGCATGTTCGGCGACATCCTGCAGCGGCAGAAGGTGCCCGCGGACGGCGTGGTGGTCCTGGTGGACCACGCCATGAACATCGTGGCGCGCACGCGCAGCGGAGAGCGTTACGTCGGCGAGCCGACGCTGCCCGAATTCCAGGCGTGGACCACGCAGTCGTCCGAAGGCAGCTGGCGCACGGTCATGCGCGAGGGAGGGCCGGCGTACTCGGCGTGGAGCCGTTCGGCGCGGACGCACTGGATTGTCGGAATTGCGATGCCGGCTGCGCCGATTGACGGCCCGCGGCGGCGGTCGCTGATCACGCTCGTCGCTGGCGGCCTCGGCGTCTCTGGAGTCGGGCTCATTCTCGCCGTGCTCCTTGGACACCGCTTGATCCGCGGCCAGCGCGCCGCCGCCGCGGCGGCAGCGTCGGTGGCGCGGGGCGAGCCCATTCTTCCGTTCGACTCGCGGATCTCGGAGGCGCACGATCTGGCGCAGGCCCTGCGCCACGCCGCGGCGATTCTCGAGACGCGGCTGCACGAACGCGATCGCGCCCAGGCGGAAGCCGACAGCCACAAAGCCGCACTGCTCGAGCGTGAGACGTCCGCGCGTCTGGCGGCGGAAGCACTGAGCCGCGCCAAGGACGAGTTCATCGCCACGGTGTCGCACGAGCTGCGCACGCCCCTCAATGCGATTTACGGGTGGCTGGCAATGCTGCGCTCCGGCGCGCTCGATTCCACCCGGCAGGCGCATGCGTTCGAGGTCATCGATCGCAACACGCGGGCGCAGGCCCAGCTGATCGAGGATCTGCTCGACATGTCGCGCGCCATCCAGGGCAACATCCGCCTCGTGATGACGCCGGTCGATCTCGCCCTCGTCATGGAGTTGGCGATCGAATCGCTGCGCCCGACTGCAGACGCCCGCCGGCTGGCCATCGACGCCAGCATTCCACGCGCCGCCGCGATTGTCTCGGCCGATCAGCGCCGGCTGCAGCAGGTGCTGTGGAACGTGCTCTCGAACGCCATGAAGTTCACGCCGCAGGGAGGCCGCATCGGCGCCCAGGTCCGCGCAGAAGGAGCCGACGCGGTCATCCGCATCAGCGACTCCGGTGAAGGCATCGCCCCTGAGTTCCTGCCGTACGTGTTCGATCGCTTCCGTCAGGAAAATGCCACCGTCACCCGCACCCACTCCGGCCTCGGTCTCGGGCTGGCGCTGGTCCGCCATCTCGTGCAGCTGCATGGCGGCACGATCGAGGCGGAGAGCGACGGCAAAGGCCGCGGCGCGGCGTTCACCATCCGGCTTCCGCTCGTCGCCGCGGGCGCAGCGGCCGACGCGCGGCCGGATGCGCCGGCCGGCAGCGCGCGCCCCGATGTGGAACGCTTGCGCGGACGCCGCGTCCTGGTGGTGGACGACGACCAGGATGCGCTCGATCTGGCAGCCGAAGCGCTGACTCAGGGAGGCGCGCAAGTGGTAACGGCGGCGTCAGCCGGCGAAGCACTCGCCGCGATCGACGCCGACACCCAAGACGCCGTCGTCACCGACATCGGCATGCCGCTGGTGAGCGGCTACGGGCTGGCGGAGCGGTTGCGTCGCGAGCCGCGGACGGCCTTGATACCGCTCATCGCGCTGACGGCGTATGGCGGCGCGGAAGCGCGCGAAGCGGCGCTGGCTGCGGGGTTCCACGCCTGCATGCGCAAGCCCTACGAGCCGGTTGCACTGGTCGCACTCGTTGCCAGCCTGGTCGCGCCGCCGGCGAAGCTGCTGCCGTGATACGGTCCTAGGCGCGACTGGTGGACAACCGGTTCATGTCCGCTTTCAAGGAGGCGACGGATGGCTGCACTGCTGCAACGCAACATGGGACTGCTGGTCCTCTCGATTTTTCTCATTCTCTACGGGCTTTCCAGCTTCGTCGCGCTCGGACTCCCCGCGGCGCTGATGGGTGTGCTGGCCCTGATCGCCGGC
>JANPCT010000323.1:0-2788 GCA_031431095.1 Acidobacteriota bacterium
GTCGGACTACGAAACCGGCTACTGGAATCCCTTCGACTTGATGTCCGTGCGTGACGCGGCCATTGCCGACATCATTCCCTCGATGAGCGATTTCCAGGGCGTCCAGTTCGCGGACGGCCGCCTGCCCTACAACCTCGGCCATGCCGCGTTCGAGTTCATCGAATCGAAGTGGGGCAAGGAAGGACTCCGGCAGTTCCTGTTCGCGCTGCGCAAGAGCGTGATTGGCGGCGGCGACAGCGCCTACGAAGAGGCGTTCAAGCTGAAGCCCGAAGAATTCGACGAGCAGTTCGACAAGTATCTGAAGGATCGGTTCAAGCCGTTCCGCGACAAGGAGCGGCCGGTCGACTACGGCCGCGACCTGGCCCCGAAGCGCGGCAAGACCGAATTCGTGTCGGTCGTCTCCATCGAGCCGTCGCCGTCCGGCGATCTGATCGCCGTGGCCGCGGGCAACCGCAAGGATCAGGAGCTCGACATCATCCTGCTCTCGACCAAGGACAGCAAGGTCATTCGCAACCTGACGGGCGGCTTCAATACCGGGTTCGGCTTCGAGTACATCTCGACGCCCGGCGGGTTCCGTGGCAACGCCGTGCCGTGGATGTCGTGGTCTCCCGTCGGTGACCGCATCGCCTACTTCGCGCGCAAGGAAAAGCAGAAGGAGGTGGTCCTCCAGAACGTGCTGACGCGGAAGATCGAGAAGCGCTTCCAGATCAATTCGGTCGATATGGCCGAATCGCCGGACATCAGCCCGGACGGCAAGCTGCTGGCGTTCGCCGGCCTGCGCAACGCCACCGCCGACATCTTCGTGCTGGATCTGGAGACCGGCGACATCAAGGACGTCACCAACGACGCCTTCGGCGATTACGCCCCGTCCTGGTCCCCCGACGGCAAGTCAATCGTCTATCTCGCGCGCGTCAGCGGCAACGACAAGCTGTTCCGCCTCGACGTCGCCACCGGGAAGAAGACGCAGCTCACCTTCGGCACGCACGACGATGGCGGCGCGCAGTTCGTGGACGCCGACACGCTGGTGTTCCCGTCCACGGCGGTCGATCCCAACCAGCCGATCAGCCCGGAGATTGCCCGGAATGGCAACATCTACAACGTCTGGACGCTGAACCTCAAGACCAACGAGCTGAAGCAATACACCGACGCGCTCGGCGGCAACGTCTCGCCGGTCGTGCTGCGCGACGAGAACAAGGCCCAGCGCATTGCCTTCATCACCTACTACAAGGGTGAGTACGGCATCCACACCGTGCCGGCGCAGAAGGAAGCGCTGCACACGGTGGCGACGGCGGACTTCGGCGCGCCGGGACCGATCATCGACTTCCAGCCGCCTCTGAACCACACCCTGATCAAGGACAACCAGAAGGTCAAGGGACGGTTCGAGAAGCTGTTCCTCGAAGGCCGGCCGCCGGTCAACGTCGGCGTGACCAGCGGCGGCGACTTCTTCGGCGGCACCCAGGTGACGTTCACCGACGTGCTCGGCGACCAGCAGTTCAACTTCTACGCCGAGTCGGTGTCGCAGTACCGATCGCTGTCGTTGTCGTACCTGAACCTGTCGCGGCGCTTCCAGTACGCGCTGCAGGGTTTCTCCCAGACCCAGTTCTACTACGCCAACAACGCCGGCACGTTCTACGCGGCGCAGTACGGGTTCCTGAGTCATGACGATGCCCTCGCCACGCAGACGTCGCGCGGCGGCACGATCTTCGGTATCTACCCGCTGAACCGCTACGCCCGCGTCGAGGTGACCGGCGGGCTGATCCAGTTCAAGCAGGGCTACAGCGACCCGGCGCTGCAGCAGGCGGCGGACGAGTATCAGCGGGCGCTCTACGGGCGGTCGCTCTTCGCCGATGGCAAGCTGCTGCCGCTCGGCGCCGCCTACGTCCGCGAGACGACCGTGTTCCGGGAATACGGGCCGCTGTCGGGGGACACGCTCCGTGTCGGCTACGAGTACTCACCGAAAATTGGCAGCTTCATCTCCCGTCAGACCGTCGACGTGGATGCGCGCAAGTACCTGCGCCTCGCCACCAACGGCGTGCTGGCGTTCCGCTTTCGCGGCCTCAAGAGCTGGGGCGACTTCCCGTCGTATCTGTATTCGGGCGGCAACTCGGAGCTGCGCGGCTACGAGTATCTCGAGTTCATCGGCAACAAGGCGTTCTTCGCCGACGCGGAGCTGCGCTTCCCGCTCATCGAAGCGGCGCTCACGCCGCTTGGCGTCATCGGCGGCCTCCGCGCGGTGGCCTTCGCCAACATCGGGGCGTCGCAGTTCGCGCAGAACAAACTGAAGGTGTTCTCGCGCGATCCGGTCAACGTCCAGTCGATCCTGAACTACTCGCAGGATCGATTTACCGGCGCCATCACGCCTCTCCTGGGTCCACCGACGACGATCAAGGGGCTCCGGCTCGTCGACGGCCGGGCGTCCTACGGCCTCGGTCTCGAGACCTTCGCCCTCGGATTCCCAATCCACTTCGACTGGTCGTGGCGGACGCTGCTGAACAAGGGCTGGGAAGACTACGTGTTCTCCTATCAGGCAGCCCAGAGCGGCGAGGCGAGCGGCAGCCGGTGGCTGCGCAAGCCAAAGTTCTCCGTCTGGATCGGCTACGACTTCTAGTTTCACCCGAGGGGCTTCGCCCCTCGGACTCCCCTGCACGCGCTCTCGCGCGCCGCTTCGCCGGCGTGCTCCGATCGCGTGGCCCGCTCGCTGCGCTCGCTCGCACGCGACCGCGGCGCCGGTCGGGAGTTGGGAGTTCTGATGGGGTGCGGCTGCGGATCGGTGGTCAAGCTGCTCGCG
>JANPCT010000324.1:0-2800 GCA_031431095.1 Acidobacteriota bacterium
GGCGTCGATCCCGTCGCCGCCATGTCGGTGACCGCCACGCCGTCGATGTTCCAGGTGTTGTCGGAACCCGACGCGCCCTTCGCCTGGTAGGCCGACTGCTGGCCGGACTCGGCGCCGCCGACGTTGACGCGATCGACGATGATGCCGGGGACAGTTTGGAGGACGACCCACGGGTCGCGCGCAGACGGAATATTCTGCAGCTCTTCGACGCTGACGTTGGTCGAAGTGCCCATCTTCTTCGTGTCCACGACCGGGGTGTCGGCCGACACCTGCACCTGCGTCGCGACGCCGGCGACCGACAGCGAAACCTTCAGCGGCACGCTGCCGCCGGTCGTGACGGCGACGTTCTTGTTGAGATAATCGCTGAAGCCGGTGAGCTTCGCGCCGACGCTGTAGGTTCCGGGCGCCAGGTTCAGGAAGTGCACCTCGCCCAGGTTGTCCGTCACGGCCGACTGGTCCTGCGGGCCGCTGATATCTACTGTCACACCCGGCAACACGGCGCCGGTGCTGTCCGCGATCGACGCGTCGATGCGCCCCGTGGACACCTGCGCCGATGATGGGGTCGCGATCGCCAGTGCCACGAGGGCGCAGGCGAACGCCGTCATCAGCCTTGCCATTCCAAGTCTCATCATCCATCCTCCCAGGCAGAGCAATTTCCCGAAGGCCGGAATCGGACGTTGCTCGAAGCCGACCGCTCACTATGACGGGGCCGGAGCCCGAATAGCAAGAAACTTTTAAGCTACGTCGAATCAGCTACTTGGGCGAACCGGTCGAAGATGTCGACCAGCTCGCCAGGCGCAGGCTCCGTTCGGGATCCTGACCCGGTGGACATCGGCCGCAGGCGGGCCGCGCGGATCAGACGGCCATTTGACAACCGCCTTGAAATGAATGACGATTCATTCAGTGCTCGCCTCCAGCCCTCTGCGCTCGCCCGAGACGGCTCGCGCCGACAAGCACGACGCCATCCTGCGCGCGGCGACGGACGTGTTCGCCGAGCGGGGGTTCTTCAACGCCCAGGTCGCGGACGTCGCCCGCGCCGCCGGTGTCGCGGCCGGGACGGTCTATCTGTATTTCCGCGGCAAGGACGACCTCCTCGTCTCGATTTTCGAGCGCACGATGCGCGAGGCGATTGCCGATGGGCGCGCCTGCATTGCCCCCCTGCCGGATCCAGTCGCGCAGCTGCGCGCCATCGCGCGCGTGCACCTCGATCGCATGGGACGCGACCGCAGCCTCGCGGTCGTCTTCCAGGTCGAACTGCGTCAGTCGACCAAGTTCATGGAACGGTTCTCCGCGACTCTCCTGCGTGATTACCTCGGCATCATCCGCGGCATCATCGTCGCCGGGCAGAACGCCGGCGCGTTCCGGCGGGAAGTCAATGCCACCCTCGCCGCCAAGCTGTTCTTCGGCGGCCTCGACGAGATGGCAACCAACTGGATCCTGAGCAGCCGGAAGTACTCGCTGGTGTCGCAGGCCGACCCGATCGTCGATCTCTTCGTCGGCGGGGCTGCCGCGGCGGACCCAGCGCGCGGTTCACGTGCGCGGAAGACGAAGCGCCCATGAGGATCAACCAGGCGGCCGTCCTCGGAGCGGGCGTGATGGGGGCGCAGATTGCCGCCCACTTCGCGAATGCCGGCCTGCGCGTGGTGCTGCTCGACGTCACGAGGGAGGCGGCGCGCGACGGCCTGCAGCGGGCGACGAAGCTGAGGCCGGATCCCTTCTTCACACCCGACGCCATCTCGCTGGTCAGCACCGGCAGTTTCGACGAGGACCTCGCGGCGGCGCGCGACGCGGACTGGATTGTCGAAGCCATCGTCGAGCGCATCGAGGCCAAGCAGGCGCTGATGGCGCGCGTCGAAACGGTCCGGCGCGCGGACGCCATCGTCAGCTCCAACACATCGGGGATTCCGATTGCCGCGATTGCCGACGGACGCTCCGACGGCTTCCGCCGCCACTGGCTCGGCACGCATTTCTTCAACCCGCCGCGATACCTGCAGCTGCTGGAACTGATTCCAACCGCCGAGACCGCGCCGGAGGTGCGCGCGGCGATCACGGAGTTCGGCGACCGTCGCCTGGGCAAGGGGGTCGTCCTCGCCAGGGATACCCCGGGGTTCATCGCCAATCGCATCGGCATCTATGGATTGATGCAGGTGTTTCGCGCCATGGAGTCCGGCGACCTGACGATCGAAGAAGTCGACGCAATCACGGGGCCGGCGATCGGGCGTCCGCGAAGTGCGACGTTTCGCACCGTGGACATCGCCGGTCTCGACGTGCTGGCGCACGTGGCGCGCACGCTCGCGGAGCGGCTGCCGGACGCCGCCGAACGCGCGGAGTTCACACTGCCGCCCTTCGTCGAGGCGATGATCTCCCGGGGGATGACGGGGGCAAAGGCCGGGCACGGCTTCTATCAGAAGAAGGGCGATCAAATCCTCACGCTCGACCCCCGCACGCTTGAATATCGCGAGAAGATTCCCGCCAGGCTGCCGTCGCTCGAGGCCGCGCGTTCGATCGAGGCGGGCGGCGCGCGAATCGCGGCGCTGTACAACGGCCAGGACAAGGCTGGTGACTTCCTGCGCCGGACGCTTGGACCCACCGTCGAGTACGCGGCGCGAATCGCGGCTGACGTCGCCTACGCCCCGGAGGACGTCGACAAGGCGATGCGATGGGGCTTCGGGTGGGAGATGGGCCCGCTCGAGACGCGCGCGGCGCTGCAAGGCGGCGCCTCCACCGCCAGCGTGCATGTGCCCGACCCTGCTGGTCGTGTCGTTCGCAAGAACTCCGGCGCCAGCCTGCTCGACATCGG
>JANPCT010000325.1:0-3798 GCA_031431095.1 Acidobacteriota bacterium
GCGGTCAGCCGCCGGCTTGCAGCCGCGGCACGGACGCACGGCGCCACGATGCTGGACGCGCCCGTCAGCGGCGGCGACATCGGCGCCATCAGCGGCACGCTGTCGATCATGGTCGGCGGCGATGCCGATGCGTTCGCCGCCGTGACCCCCATCCTGCAGGCCATGGGCAACCCCGACCGGATCATCCGGATCGGCGGCGCCGGCGCCGGGCAGTTGTGCAAAGTGTGCAACCAGATAGTGATCGGCGGCACCCTGGCGGTCGTGAGCGAGGCATTCACGCTGGCGCGGCGCGCCGGCGTCGATCCCGCGAAGGTGCGCGACGCGCTGCTCGGCGGATTTGCCGCGAGCCGCGTGCTCGACGTCCACGGCGAACGCATCCTGTCGGGCAACTACAAGCCGGGATTCCGCGCGACGTTGTATGCGAAGGACCACCGCATCGCTGCCGAGACCCTGGCCGAGCACGAGGTGCCCGCAACGGTGACGGCGCAGGTACGCGAGCTCGTCAACGTCCTCGTCGCGTCGGGTCACGGCGACGACGACTACTCGGCGCTCGCCATCGTCATCGATGAGAGCGCCGGTCCGACGCCGTCGTAAACGGTGTCCTCTCACTCGAAGGGGTCGAAGGAGTCGAAGACATTCGAAGCAAAATGAGTCGCCCGCCTTCGATACCGTAAATGCTGTTCTCTCACTCGAAGGGGTCGAAGGAATCGA
The DNA here is from genome assembly GCA_031431095.1 of Acidobacteriota bacterium. GTDB lineage: Bacteria > Acidobacteriota > Vicinamibacteria > Vicinamibacterales > 2-12-FULL-66-21 > JAICSD01. The sequence goes on from JANPCT010000325.1 coordinate 712, forward strand.
AGACATTCGAAGCAAATGAGGTAAAGGCATTAAGACCTTCGAATCCTTCGAGTGAACTGTCAGCGGGTGAATGGCCGCTAAGGTTCGGGTAGACTTCGGCCATGAAAATTGCCTTGCTGGCTGCCAGCCTGATGCTTCTGCCCGGGCTGCTCCTCGCGCAGCGCGGTAGCAGCCAGTTCCCCGGCGGATTGAATCCGGACGGCTCGCTGCGTCCGAGCGCGCCGGTGTCGCGGTTGTTCACGCAGGACGCCTACACCGAGTACGCGCTGCTCGAACCCGGCAGCGAAGCGTTCCGCATCACGTTCCTGCCGGAACAGACGCGCGCCGGCGCCACGGAGCTCGTCAACGCGACGCGCGGCGGCAGCGAAGGCACGGGCGTCGAGGTCTACGACCCCCGCACCGGCAAACCGGTGAAGTTCGTCTACGAACAATCGCCGAACGATCCCGAGAGCCACCAGATTCGCGCGACACTGCCGGTGCCCGTGCCGGAAGGCGGAATCGGACGCGTCCTCATCTACAAGACCTACAAGGATCCGCGCACCTACATGATGAACGGCAAGGACATCGTCTGGGTCCGCAGCCTCAGTGGCTACCGGCTCGGCGTCGTCCTGCCCAAGGGATACGCGTTCGTGTCCTCCGACGTCGCCGCGCAAATGTCAACCACGGCTGACGGCCGCCTCCGTCTCGCGTTTGCCAACCCGAGCGGGCAGTCCAACCCCGTCACGATCCACGCCCGCCCGACCACCGCGACGTTCACGCCATCGCCCTTCGAAGACATGTTCTTCGACGACGTGAAGACGCTGTACGACCTCGATGCGCCCGAGACGGGCCGGATCGCCGTGCAGCAGACCTACAGCGACTACCGCAAGGGGGCACGCGCCCGTCTCGACTCGCTCGCCTACCTGCCGCTGCAGGACCTGACCGTCGTCGACCTCGACACGGCGAAGCCGTTCAGCCCTGTGAAGGAAGCGACGGGCACATTCGTGAAGCTCGACATTCCGATTACCGACGACAAGCAGAGCGCCCACATCCGCATCACAGGCACACTCAAGGCGTCCGGCTACACGCTCGTCAACGGCGAGCTGATCTTCCAGCGCACGCTGAAGGGGCTGCGCAACACGGTCCTGCTGCCGAAGGGCTGGGAGGTGTCGGGGGTCTCGGAGTCGGGCACGGTCGGCACCGAACGTAGTAGTGCGCGAGCATTCGTGTCGCTCATCAATCTCAACGCCGCGAGCAACTACAGGGTGACGATCCGCGGTCGTAAGGCCGCCAACTGATCTCGCGCGCACAAGACAGCTCAAAAAGAGCAGGAGTTCACAGCATGTTTCAGTGGAGATGGACGCTGCGCGTCCTGGCCGTACTCACGCTTCTGCCGATCGCCGCGGCTGCCGGGGCGCAGCCCGCACCCGAACGGCCGTTCGGCACGCTGCGCGAGCAGGCTGCGATGCAGCAGGCGTGGCTGAAGCAGCGGCTCGACACCTTCCTGCCGGCCCTCATGCGGAAGCATGGCATCGACCTGTGGGTGGTGCCGATGCGCGAATACAACGAGGACCCTGTGTTCTCCTCGATCACCGCGCCGGAAACGTTCGCGGCGCGCCGCCGGACGATCTACGTGTTCGCGGACACCTGCGCGGCCGCGAACAGCGCCCCGGCGCCGTCCTGCATCAAGCGTATCGCCCTCGGCGGCACGTCGCAGGGCGGCGTATTCGAGGCCAGGCGCTCGACGAAGGCCGCCGCCGCGGACGTGGGTCGCGGCCAACAGGCCGAGCTCTGGGGCGACGAACAGTGGCAGGTCCTGAAGTCGGTCATCGCCGAGCTCAAACCGAAAGTCATCGGCATCAACCGGTCGACGGTGTTCGCGTTCTCGGACGGACTGTCGAGCGGCGAGCTCAAAGGCATGTCGGCCGCGCTCGGTCCCACATGGACGTCTCGCTTCAAGGATGCTGAAGGACTCCCGCTCGAGCTCATCGCCGCGCGGCTGCCCGACGAAGAAGTCTTCTTCACAAAGATGCAGGCCCTCGTGTGGTCGATGACCGAAACGATGTTCTCGAACGCCGTGATCACGCCGGGGACGACGAAAACGAGCGATCTGGTGTGGTGGTGGCGGCAGCGGGTGAACGACCAGGGTCTCGGCACCTGGTTTCAGCCGAGCGTGGAAGTGCAGCGCAAGGGCGTCACCGGCGACGCCCTCGGCGACGATCCGGTCATCGAGCGCGGCGATCTGCTGCACTGCGACGTCGGCATCACCGTCGCCCGTCTCAACACCGACACGCAGCACGATGCATACGTGCTGCTGCCCGGTGAAACCGACGCTCCCGCGGGGCTGCGCCAGGCCCTGGCCAACGCCAACGCGCTCCAGGACATCGTCGTCAGTGAGATCCGTCCAGGGCGCACGGGCAACGAGATCCTCGCTGCTTCCCTCGCGCGGATGAAAGCCCGGGGCGTCGACGGCACGGTCTACTCGCACCCGATCGGCGTCAACGGTCACGGCGCGGGGCCGCTGATTGGATTGTGGGATTACCAGGAAGGCGTGCCGGGGCGCGGCGATGCCAGAGTGATCCCGAGCATGTGGTTCTCGATCGAGCTGCAGGCGACGACACCCGTAGCCGAATGGGGCGGCCAGCCGGTGCGCCTGGCGCAGGAAGAGGATGTCATCGTCGGCGCGGGCGGCGCGGTGCGGTGGGCGCTCAAACGCCAGGACAGACTCTTCCTGGTCCGGTAGGGCGTCAGGAGCGAACGCTCAGTCGCACCCTTTGTGGTGGCACTCGCAGCGCAGCGCGGTAATCTGTCCGGCCTGCTTGCAGTGCTCGCTGCAGTACTTGCCGAATTCACCTTTGCCGTCGACGCTGCAATCGCACGCAGGATGGGCAGCACAATGGTGTGGTCGCCGCCCAGTGTCAGCGGCTTGCAGTTGTGCTCAAGAATCTCGTGGTAGGCCTGCTCGATGATCTGCATGCTGGCATCGAGGTTGAACGTGTTGATCGCCACGTCGCCGATGTCGGCCACCTGCAGCGAGTCGAATGGCGCTGCGCGCGTGGCCATGTTGTAGGGGCGAATGAGGCAGGACTCGGCGCGAATCTGCCGTGG
>JANPCT010000326.1:0-8027 GCA_031431095.1 Acidobacteriota bacterium
AGCTGCTCGCGCTCTGTGGCGTGTCCACCGCGACCGGCCTTTCGCCCATCCAACGGCGGCTGCTGGCCGCGCCGCCGCTGTTCGAAGAAGTCCCACCCTCAGCCAGCGGCATTTCCTGGATGCACGACAACGCCATGTCGCCAGACCGCTACCTGCCCGAGACGATGGGACCCGGCGTCGCCTTTTGCGACTTCGACAACGACGGCTGGATGGACCTGTTCCTGGTGAACAGCGGCCGCTCTGATTTCTACCAGCCAAAGGCGCCAATCAAGAACGCGCTGTACCGCAACAACCGTGACGGCACGTTCACCGACGTCACCGACAAGGCCGGCGTCGCCGGCGGTGCGCAGTTCGGCATGGGCTGCGCCATCGCCGATTACGACAACGACGGCTTCCAGGACATTCTCGTGACGGCCTACGGCCGCTGCACGCTGTACCACAACAACGGCAACGGCACCTTCACCGACGTGACCGACAAAGCCGGCGTCGCGTCTCCGGGATGGACGACGAGCGCCGTGTGGTTCGACTACGACAACGACGGCAAGCTCGACCTGTTCCTGTGCAGCTTCGTCCAGTTCGCGATTGCCACCAACGTGTTCTGCGGCGACAACAAGCTCGGCAAGCGGTTCTATTGCATCCCCCGCGTGTTCAAGCCGACGCCGAGCCTGCTGTATCGCAACAACGGCGACGGCACCTTCACGGAAGTCAGCGCCGGTACCGACATTCAGCGCGCGCTCGGCAAGGCGCTTGGCGTGGTGGCGACCGACGTCAATGGCGACGGACTGATGGACCTGTTCGTCGCCAACGATACGGTGCAGAACTTCCTGTTCATGAACCGCGGCAAGGGGAAGTGGGACGAAATCGCGCTGGCGGCTGAAGTCGGCTTCAGCGTCAACGGCACGCCGCGCTCCGGTATGGGCGTCGACGCGGCGGACTTCGACGGCGACGGCAAACAGGATCTGTTCGTCGCCAACGTCGATCAGGAAATGTTCTCGCTCTACCGCAACGACGGCAAGGAGTTCTTCACCGACGTCGCCGGCGCGCACGGCGTCTCTCAGGCGACCCGCCTGCTGAGCGGCTGGGGGCTGAAGTTCTTCGACTACGACAACGACGGCCTGGTCGATCTCATCCTGGCCAACGGCCATCCCGACGACATGATCGAGAGCTATTCGCAGCAGGTCCGCTACAAGGAGCCCCTGGTCCTGTTCCACCATGACGGCACGAAGCTGTCGAACGTCAGCGCGACCGCCGGACCCGCCTTCCAGAAGGCGTTCCCGGCGCGCGGGCTCGCGCTGGGCGACTACAACAACGACGGCCGGCTCGACGTGCTGATCGGCAATAACGGCGGCGCGCCGGTGCTGTTGAAGAACAACGCCGGCGACGGCAACCATTGGCTTGGATTGAGGCTGCAGGGAACAACCTGCAACCGCGACGCGATCGGCGCCAGGATCACCTGGTCAGCCGGCGGTAAGCAGCGCAGCCGCTACAAGGCCAGCGGCGGCAGCTACCTGTCGTCGCACGACATGCGCGAGGTGCTCGGCATCGGCGCCGTGGCCAGGCTGGACTGGCTCGAAATCAAGTGGGCGCCGCCCAGCACGCGCGTCGAGCGCTTGACCGACCTGCCGATTGACCGCTACGTCACGATCATCGAAGGCAAGGGGAGGATCGAGGGGTGACCCACGATCGATTCACCACAAAAACATCGCAGGTATCTACAAGAGGGCAATCATGACACTCGATCGACGAACTTTCATCGCGACACTCGCCGCGGCCGCCGCCGCAATGCGCCGCGCCGTCGCCGCGTCCATTCCGAGGCTTGGCATGCAGCTCTACACGGTGCGCACCGAGCTCGAAAAGGATTTCGACGGCACGCTCGCCAGGGTGGCCGCCATCGGCTTCAAGGACGTGGAGTTCGCCGGCTACTTCAACCACACCCCGGAACAGGTCAAGGAGACGTTGACCCGTCATGGACTGAGCTCTCCGTCCGCGCATATCGACTACGCCAGCCTGACCGGCGACAAGTGGCTCCGCGCCATCGCGGCGGCGCGCACCATCGGCCACACCTATCTCGTGAACGCCTGGGTCGACGAGTCCATCCGCAAGGAGCCGGACGCGTGGAAGGGTATCGCCGGGCGCTTCAACGAGGCGGGCAAGGTCGCCAAGGCGGAAGGGATCCAGTTCGCGTATCACAACCACAACTTCGAGTTCTCACCGCGCCCCGACGCGGGCGGCAAGCTGCCGTACGACGTCCTGCTGGAGTCCTGCGATCCCGATCTGGTGAAAATGGAGCTCGATCTGTGCTGGATCACCGCCGCGGGCAAGGACCCGCTCGACTACTACCGCCGCGCGCCGGGGCGATTCCCGCTCGTGCACGTCAAGGGACTGAAGAAGATCCCGCAGGCGACCGGCGAGGCCGTGCCGATCGATCGCATCCTGCCCGAAATCACCGACGTCGGGCACGACGACGTGATCAACTGGAAGCGGCTGTTCGCGCAGTCGGGGACCGGCGGCGTCAAGCACTACTTCATCGAACACGATGTGCCCAAGGCACCGTTCGACAGCCTGAAAGCGAGCTACGACTACGTCTCGCGCCTGCAGTTCTGAGTCTCGCGGCTCAGGTCCTCGAGCGGCAGGGCCCTCACACCGTCTTCGGGTCGGGGTGGCGCCACGGCTCTCTGTATGGACGGCGCAGCAGGCGATTCGCGTCCGCGTCGGCGACGACCACGCCGTTGGCGTGATCCCACTGCAGCGATCGCCCCAGCTGCATCGACAGGTTCGCCAGGATGCACGCCGTCGTCGAGATGTAACCCTGCTCGATATCGGCGACCGGTCTCTTGCGCGACTCGATGCAGGACAGGAAGTCCTTCATGTGGGCCCGGATCGCCGGAGCGACGTGCGTCTCGAGATCCTTTTCGGTGCGGTCCTCGGGAAACTGCTCGAACTCGTAAGTGACGTCCTCGTGCAGCGATGGTCCCTTGCCGCCGGCCGGCACGAAGTCGTAGCTCATGACGCTCGCCTTGAGCGTGCCCTTGTCGCCGTAGAACGTGGCGCCCCAGGGGTATTTCGGATCGGGCGGATCGCCGTACGCGCGGTGCGTCCAGACCACCTGCAGCTCGGGAAAATCGAAGGTCGCGGTCTGTGAATCGGAGATGTTCGCCTTGCTCGCCTTGTCGACGAGAATGCCGCCCGAGGAGCTGACGCGCTGCGGCATCCCCAGGTCCATCATCCAGCGCACCATGTCGAGCATGTGCACGCACATGTCGCCGACGATGCCGTTGCCGTATTCCATGAAGGCGCGCCAGCTGCGCGGATGAACGAGGGAGTTGTACGGCCGCATGGGCGCGGGACCGGTCCACATGTCGTAGTCCAGATAGTCGGGGGGCGGCGAGTCCGGAGGGTTGGCCGTCGCGCGCATGTGGTAGTAGCAGTAGATTTCGACGAGACCGACCTTCCCGAGCAGCCCTTCCCGGACGACGCGGTCACGGGCGCGCGCCAGGTGCGGCGTGCTGCGCCGCTGCATGCCGACCTGCACCACGCGGTTGTACTTGCGGGCGGCCGCGAGCATCGCCTGCCCTTCAACGACGTCGACGCTGATCGGCTTCTGCACCCAGACGTCGAGCCCCGACTTCACCGCGTCGATCATCGGCAGGGCGTGCCAGTGGTCCGGCGTGTCGATGAGGACGATGTCGAGGTCGCGCGCGTTCAGCATGGCGCGGTAGTCGGTGTAAGTGCGGGGCGTTTTCTTCGAGAGCTGCCGGGTCGCGACCAGATCCGCGGCCGCCGCGAGCATCCGCCGGTCGACGTCGCACAGCGACACCACGTCGATCGGAGCGACCTGGATCATCCGCAGCAGGTCCGACTTGCCATACCAGCCGGTGCCGATGAGCCCGACCCGCTTGCGGGAGTCCGCCAGCTGCGTGGCGTATGCCGGAACACTGGAGAGTGCCAGCGCGCCGGCGCCCAGCCTGATGAAGTCGCGTCGATTCATGCCGCATTATAGGCGCAGAGAAGGGGCCTGGCGCACAGGCTTGTTATCGGCCGATAAGAGATAATCACCGGCGTGACGATCCCGCGGCAACTCTGGAAATCCCTGACCGGCAGCTGGCTGAACGTGCTGCTGCTCGTGGCGCCCGTCAGTTGGTATGTGGCCAGCCGCGGCGAGTCGCTGTGGGTGTTCGTGCTCGCGGCGGTCGTGCTGATCCCCGCGGCGGGCCTCATCGGCCAAGCCACGGAGGAGCTCGCCAATAGCTCCGGGCCGACCCTCGGCGGTTTCCTCAACGCCACGTTCGGCAACGCCGCGGAACTCATCATCGCCGTGGTCGCCCTGCGCGCCCATCACGTCGAGATCGTGAAGGCCTCGATCACCGGCAGCATCATCGGTAATCTCCTGCTGGTCTTCGGTGCATCGTGCTTCGCCGGCGGACTCAAGCACGGGACGCAGCGGTTCAATCGCACGTCGGCCGGCAGCGCGATCGTGATGCTGGCCCTCGCGGTTGCCGCGCTCGTCATGCCGGCCGTAGTCGACCTCTTTGCCTTCGGCTCCCTGACGGCGCGGCCTGAGGTGCTCTACCGGCTGAGCACGTGGACGTCGTACGTGCTGCTCGCGCTTTACGGGGCGGGCCTCTTCTTCGCGTTCAAGACGAACAAGGATCCACTGCGCGCCGGCGGGCACCATGCGGCGAAGCTGACCAGCAGCGCCGCCATTGCGCTTCTCGCGATCGGCACGATCCTCACCACCGTCGAAGCGGAGATTCTGGTGCGCGGAATCGAGCCGGCCTTGAAACAGTTCGGCATGACCGAGCTCTTCGCCGGCGTCATCGTCGTCGCGCTGGTCGGGAACGCCGCCGAACATTACAGCGCGATTGTCGCGGCGATGAAGAACGACATGACGCTCGCGCTCGAGATCTCCATAGGCAGCAGCGCCCAGATTGCGCTCATGGTGGCGCCGCTGCTGGTGCTGATCGCGCCGGCGCTCGGCCAGCCGCTGTCGCTGGTGTTCAATCCGTTCGAGGTGGTCGCGATCGGGCTGTCCGTGGGCACCGTGGCCCTCGTCGGCATCGACGGGGAGAGCAACTGGCTCGAGGGGCTGCAGCTGCTGGGTCTGTACCTGATTCTGGCCGCCGCATTTTTCATCATCCCCGGGTGACCGGGTGTGCGTTGGGGGCGCACGGCGCACAGAAAACGCACAGCCCGCACACGCGCGCGATGATTTCAGGCGCGAATCGGCATCATCGCGGTGGCGGGGTTCTTGCTCAACTGTTCGCGTGATCTGGTTCCTCGAAAAACAGAACGATGTGCTCGTCTGCGAGATCCGCAAGACGGACGAAAACACCCCTGCTTACGAGTTCGAGATCGCAGACTCGCGCGGACCGACGACACACCGGTTCGTGTCGCCCCGCGACCTGATCGCGAAATACCTCAACGAGCAGGCGCGATTGATGGCCGAAGGCTGGCGTCCGCGAGTCGGAGACATTGAGAGCCTCGAGTAGGTAACATTTTCTCTATGGGCTCCGACCTCGACCGGGTGATCCTCCGCCAATAGCGGCCGAGGTATCGCGGTACCTCGATTGCTCTACACCTCCTCGGAAGAAATGCAAAACAAGTTCTTCAGGAGGACATCACCCATGCATAGATCATCCGCTCGCTGGACGGGCGCTCTCGCTGCCGCCGCATTGATTGCTCTGCCGATTGGCGCATCGGCGCAGACGACCCCTCCCACGTCCACCCCGTCACAACCAACGACACAGACCCAGCCCGCACCGGATCCGTCGCCGAGGTCCGCAGCGCCGCAAGCTACGCAGGATGCTGCGGTCGATCCTGCGGCGGCGAAGCAGCATTTGAGCGAGGCTCGCGACTCGCTCAGCCAGCTGACTGCGCTTCCCGAGGCGGCAAAGCTGCAGGGGGACGCGCGCACCCAGGTGGCGCAGCTGATCGCCAATTTCAACGAACTGATCACGACGCAGTCCGAGTGGCGCTCCGCTTACGCCAAGCTCGACGCGAACCTCGTGAGTTTGATCGGACCCGACAGTCCTGATCCTGCTCAGAGCACCGCAGCCAGCGGCGTCAGCGGCGCGGTCGGCACGTCGGGTACGACGGCAGGTGCCGCCGCGACCGCGGGGACAGCCGGTTCGAGCGCGACAGCACAGCTCGATCCCGCAATCCGCGCGAAGCTGATGGAGTTCCGCACGCACTTGAAGGCCTTCGAGCGATCGGCGGGGGCCAATGCGACCACGCCGGCTCCGGCAGCACCGGCGGCTGGCTCTACGACCTCATCGAGCACGATGGCTCCGGGCGCCGCGACGGGCGCATCAAACCCGGCCGCCAGCCCGGCCCCGGCCACTAGCGCGGCGGATCCTGCCGCGCCGGGATCTGCGGGAGCAGCATCCGTCATGCCCAACTCCCCCACCGCCAGCATGTCGCAGGCGGATCGGTCAACCGCGGCCGCGCAGCTGAGCCACGCCGATGCCGACAAGCAGCTCGACGCGATCTCGGCGATCCTGAGTCAGTCGAAGACCGGAACGCTGACGAAGGCGCAGACCGACGCGCTCAAGAAGCACGTCGCGGAACTGCGCCAGCTTCTGCAGCAGCGCAAGTAAGCGCCACCAGCAATCGCGAGGCGGGCCGGAAAACCGGCCTGCCTCACTCCCCGCCAGGGCAACCATCCAAACGGCCCGTCTAAACGGGCGCCGCTTTCCCCGTGGCCGTGGTTGGCATAGACTACTGGCGTCGTCGTCATTCAAACCTTGCGAGGAGAATCTGAGATGAAGAAGTTTCTACTGTTCGCCGCGGCGATCGCGTTCGCAACGGCCCCGGCGCTGCTGGCGGCCGAGAAGACCATGACCGGAGTGCTCAGCGACAGCAAGTGCGCGGGCAAACATGCGAAGGCCGAACATGGCTCGCAGACCGACAGCGATCACGAATGTGCAACGAAGTGCGTCGCGGGCGGCGCCAAGCACGTCTTCGTAGCCAAAGGAAAGACCTACCAGATCGCGAACCAGGATTACGCCGGTCTCAAGGACCACACGGGTCACAAGGTCGCGCTGACGGGCGAGGCGAAGGGCGACAGCATCACGATTTCGAAGATCGAGATGGCTCCCGCAGCTAAGCCGGCCGCCAAGAAGTAGCACGCGCGCGCAACCGAACGGGCCTTGCGGCTGCAGTCTGATTCTGCAAACCTGCGAGGCCCGTTTCCATGTACAGACGACTCTTCTCTGCCGCAGCATTGTCGATCTGCGGCTTCAGCGCACTCGACGGGCGCGGCCCCCAAGCCCCTTGCCCTGTTGTCCTTGCCTGTATCATCGATCCATGAGTCGAGGGTGGCGCCGGATCGCCCTGCTGGTGCTGATCGCTACGACGGTCGGATGCGACCGGGTGAGCAAGCACTTCGCGGCACGTGAGCTTGCGGGGGAGCCGCGGCAGTCCTTCCTGGCCGATACCGTCCGTCTGGAATACGCGGAGAACACCGGCGCCTTTCTCAGCCTCGGCTCGGATTGGTCCCCGGCTATGCAGACCGCCGTCTTCACCATCGCCACGGGCCTCGTGCTTGTCGGCATGGTGGCGGCCGCCATCAGGTTCCGCCTGACCGGGCCGGCGCGCGTCGGACTGGCCCTCTATGTCGCGGGCGGGGCATCGAACCTGGTCGACCGTGTCGTCCGCGGCAGTGTCATCGACTTCATGAACGTCGGCATCGGCTGGCTGCGCACCGGCATCTTCAACGTGGCCGACGTCGCGATCCTGCTCGGCGTCGCAATCTTCGTCCTGACGCATCGGCAGCTTGACGCGCCCGCGTCATACGCTACGACTCCGCCCTGAGCCCGTTGCCCCTGCCTCAGCCCCAGCCCGCCGTTAAAACTGGAAGTAGATGAAGTCGAGTGACGTCCGGCTGCGCAAGATGAGGATGGCCGTGAACGCCGCGCCACACGCCAGCGCCTTCAAGAGAGTGATCCCGATGCCGGCCGGCCCGTCGTCTCGCCGCGTCACCCCGCGGTGCAACTCCACCCAGATGCTCTGCGTCCACAACGGGATGG
>JANPCT010000327.1:0-10075 GCA_031431095.1 Acidobacteriota bacterium
GCGGCTGCTTCATGGCAGGTCCGACGACCGGCTGGGACAGATCTCTCCAGATGGCCGGTGGGTCGCCTATGAGTCGAATGAGTCGGGGAACCAGTTCGAGATCGTTCTTCGCTCGTTTCCCAACACGCAGCAGAGGCGCGAAGTGGTCTCCGTCGGAGGCGGACGTTTCCCGTGCTGGGGACCGGCGAAGAGCCACGAGCTCTACTACGTTCGACCCGACGGCGCGATGATGGCGGTTCCCGTCACGCTGGCGCCGGACCTTCAGCTCGGTATCGCGCGGAAACTCTTCGATTGGCAGCAGCCGCCTGAAGGCGTGTCTGGTCGGCTCTACGACGCTGCGCCGGATGGACGCTTCCTGGTGACCGCCCGTGTCGAATCGGGCCAGCAGGGCCCGACGCCTGTTTCGGTGATTCTGAACTGGCTCGCCGGCGTGCAGCAGCACGCTTCACGTTGATCTAGCGTCGGTGGACGTCGTGAAGTCGGCGGGCTGGTCGTCCGGTCGAAAGGAGCCGGGCCGCCGCGCGAGAAGGCCGCCTGATCAAGCACGATGACCTCGCCGCTCGGATGGATACCGTGGTCACTCGAGCTATTTGGCTGCAAACAGAGTAGTGTGTGGTCCTCGATCACGTCTGGACCCCGGCGCAGGAACGTTCCGCTGCCATTGACGGGAGGGATGATGACCCGGACACTCTCCGCTCACTGCGTCGTGCTCATGCTTCTATTCGCGGCGTCGCCCGCCATCGCTCAGACGGACACGGAGAACATTCGAGCGCGCGTGAAAGACGGTCAGAAAGTGTTGATCACCGACGACCGGGGGCAGCAGTTCAAGGGAAGAATCGGCGCCATGGCGCCTGCGAAGCTCAACATCGTCGTGGATGGAAAGAGCGTCGATGTTCCCTACGACCGAATCGTCCGCGTCGATCGCCCCAACGACAGCCTTGCCAATGGAGCGCTGATTGGACTCGGCGTTGGCGCAGCGCTCGGACTCATCGCCGTCGCTCGCGAGGACCGTAACGGCAACTGCTCCCCGGGAGATTACTATTGTGGCGACGCGACATCCGGTGGCTACCTAGCGGGCACGCTGATAGTGGGCGGGCTGGGCACCGCGGTCGGTGTGGGGATCGATGCCCTCATCCATCGCAAGCATGAGATCTACCGCCGCGGCGTCGGGACGCACACCGCCGTGGCGCCGGCTCTCGGACGCGGCGTCCGGGGCGTCATCGTTTCCATCGGTTGGTGACCATTCGGTTTGTGATCTCCTTCTCGAGCAACCCGACGCCACATTAGACGAGCGCTCCATGACGATCATCTCCGCCGCCGCCCTGGTGCTCGCGTTACAGGCCACACCGCCCCGCCCGCAGCCGCCGACGCGCGACCCGCATACGTCCGGCTACGTCGAGGCGAAGGAACTGCCCGACGCAACGGTGCCGCTGTCCGACGCCGACGGCAATTTCATCGTCGGCCCCACCCATCCGCCGGCGCCGGAAACCCTCAATCGCGAACTGGACGGGGCGGTCCAGACCTTCACGATGAGCAGCGCCGACAGCAGGATCTATCCGGGGATCGCGCGCGATGCCGGCACGTTCGGGACGCCGGATCCGGCCGATCCCGCCACACTCGTGGTCACGACGAGCCATCCATTTCCCTATACACGGCGCGTCGCCGTCTACGTGCCCAAGCAGTACGTGCCGGGCACCCCGGCGCCGTTCATCGTCGGCGCTGACGGTCCCGATCAGTTGCTCTTCAACGCGCTGGACGCGTTGATCGCCCAGAAGCGCGTGCCGGTGATGATTGCGATCTCGATCGCCAACGGCAGCGGCGACGCGCAGGGCAGCCAGCGCGGCCTCGAATACGACACGATGTCGGGCCGTTACGCCGAGTTCGTCGAGAGCGAGGTGCTGCCGCTCGTCGAGAAACAGTACGGTGTCACGCTGTCGAAGAACCCGGACGAGCGCGCCACCATGGGCACGAGCTCGGGCGCGTCGGCCGCGCTGAGCATGGCGTGGTATCACCCGGAGTGGTATCACCGCGTGCTGAGCTACTCGGGCACGTTCGTCAATCAGCAGTGGCCGTCGAACCCCGCCAGTCCGCACGGCGCGTGGGCGTACCACGAAACGCTCATCCCGAACAGCCCGGCCAAACCGATCCGCATCTGGCTCGAAGTCGGCGATCGCGATCTGCTCAACCCCAACGTGATGCGCGACGACATGCACGACTGGGTGCTGGCCAACGAGCGCATGGCGAAGGTGCTGGCGGCGAAGGGCTATCACTACCAGTTCCTGTTCGTGAAGAACGCCGGCCATGGCGATCGGGCGGCCAAGATGCAGACGCTGCCCGAAGCGCTCGAGTGGCTCTGGAAGAAGTGAGCCGCGGCATTGTGAACAACCCCGTGCGAAGGAGTGACCCGATGATTGCAAGCCGATCGACTGCACTGGGCTGCCTGCTGCTTGGAATGGTCGCTGCGGGTGCCGGCGAGGTTTCCGGCCAGTGGTCTCAATTCCGCGGCCCGAACGGGTCCGGGGTGGATTCAGCCGCCGGCTATCCTGTCGCGTTCTCCTCCACCAACAATGTCGTCTGGAAAGTGGCGATGCCCCACGGACAGTCGTCACCGGTCGTGGCGGGCGGGTACGTCTATCTGACCGCCAGCGAGGGCGCGCGGCGCCTGACGATCTGTCTGGACGCGGCCACGGGACGCGAACTGTGGCGGAGGGAGATGACTCCTGTGCGACAGCAGGACGCCTTTCACGCCAATGATCCAGCGTCGCCCACCGCCGCGGCCGACCAGGACGGCGTGGTCGTGTTCTTTCCCGACGTCGGACTTGCCGCCTACACGGCCGAGGGCAAGGATCGGTGGAGGCTCCCGCTCGGCCCGTTCAAGAGTTTCTATGGAATGGCCGCGTCTCCGGTCCTCACCGGAGATCTGGTCGTGCTGCTCTGCGATCAGCGCAGCGGCTCCTTCCTGATCGCGCTCGATCGCAAGACCGGTGCTCGCCGATGGCGACGCGAGCGACCCGACGCGGTCGAGGGATGGGCCACGCCAATCGTCTTCCAACCCGCAACCGGCACGGGGGACACCCAACTCGTCGTTCTCGGCTCGAGGCGGCTCGAGGCGTACGCGAGCGATACCGGCGAGCCGCGCTGGTGGATGCCTCTGGGATCGAACGGATCGATGGGGACGCCCGTGGTCAGCGGTGACACGATCTTCGTGTCAACAGTCGGATCCACCGAACCCGCGCTGCCGTCCTTCGCAGGCTATCTGCAGAGACTGGACACCAACAAGGACCGCCGGCTGTCGGCACGCGAGTTCCGTGTCGACAAGGAAATGGGCGAGCACTTCGGCTGGATCGACGCGGACGGCGACGACTTCATCACCGAGAAGGAGTGGAACACGGCTCGGGACCTCGCGCCCGGAGACTACGGCACCATCGCCGTCCGGCCGGCGGGCGCCCGCGGGAAACTGGACCCTGCCGCCGTCCTCTGGCGCTTCCAGAAGAACCTGCCATACATACCCGCGCCGCTGATCTACAAGGATGTCCTGTACCTGGTAAAGACCGGAGGGATTATTACGTCCCTCGATCCGGCAACGGGCCGTCCCTTGAAGCAAGGACGAAGCATGGACGCGCCGGGCGAGTACTACGCGTCGCCGGTCGCAGCCGACGGCAAGGTGTACCTGGCAAACGAAGAGGGCAAGATCACCGTCCTGAAGGCGTCGGCGCAGTGGGAGGTCCTGGGCGTCAACGATCTCGGCGAGGAAATCCATGCGACGCCGGCGCTCAGCGGCGGACGGCTCTACGTGCGGACGCTTGGCTCGGTCTACTGCTTCGGCGCCAAGTAGCCGCTTGAAGTGAGCTGCTTTGGCTCGAGTCGCGGTGACGGAAGTGATGCGTCCGCTGTCGTCGTCGCTTTCGAGTTCCTCGAGAGAGCGCATGTCGATCTCGGACTTCAGGGCTACCGAGCCGTGACCATCATGCAGTCGCTCCGCAATTCCGCTGTGGGATCCTCAGCATTGTCGACCAGCCGGAACATCACGTCGTTGGTCGTGCCCGCGACAATCATCAAGGCCCGAAATTCGAAGTCGACGGCGCCGTCACCGCTCGAAGACGTCGTAATGGTCACCAGTGGACCCGTCGCAGGAAGGGGCATGGTCTGAAAATTCGTGGTGGGCGGGTCGCTCGGCGACCACGGCGGGAGCCCCAGGCCACGCTGGCAAATCCCATCCGAGCCCAACGCGCGGCCGCCAACTCCTTCCTGCGCTCGCTGCAACAGGTATGTCGCGTTGCGTCTCAGCCCCACTAGGCGGACGCTGATGTCGGCCGCCAGCGTGCCCTCCGGAATCGCCTTGGGCGTGATGCTCATGCCGGCGAATCCCGCTTCACCTTTCACGATCATGAACGTCGATCGGTACGTTCCAGGCGGCGGCTGGGGTTTGGTGGGCGACGTCGGGGAGGAGCACGCACCGATGGGCAGCATGCAGAAGATGAGGATGACTGCCTCCATCTGTCGAGTCAGCATGATGTCTCCTTGTTCAAGGCGGGTACGGAGGCGGAGGGTATTCATGACTTCTGTTCCTTTTGGCGGCTGGGGTAATGGGAGGACGCCTCGGGCCTCGGCGGCGATCCTGCCGGTGAGCTGTCACTGCAGCCGAGCGTCATGCCAAGGCGTGCCGCGAGAGTCCCCTGGGGGAGCACCGAAAGAACGACGCCTGTTCGCGGTCTGCTCGACACGTGTGTTTCCCTCCTGTCTCTAAGAGCGGAAAATGGCCGCCAAAACTTGAAAAGGGCGAGAAATAACCTAAAGTAGCGATATTCCTGACCAGCTCACGAAGGTCACCGGGCTGCTTCTCAAATGGGGGCAAGGCGACGAGGCCGCCCTCGAGCGGCTGATACCGCTCGTCCATCGGGAACTCCACCAGATCGCGCGACGCTGCATGGCGGGCGAGCGCGCGGATCACAGCTTCCAGGCGACGGCGCTGGTCAACGAGGCCTATCTGCGGCTGATCGACGCGAAGAACGTCGCGTGGCACGACCGCGCACATTTCCTGGCCGTGTCGGCTCGCGTGATGCGCCGCATCCTCGTGGACCACGCGCGAACACGGCGCTCGCGGAAGCGTGGCGGCCTGGCGACGAGGGTCACCTTCGACGAAGCACTCCTCGTCACCAACGAGCCGGCTCAGGACTTCGTGGCGCTCGACGACGCGCTGGAGGCGCTGGCGACGTTCGACGAGCGAAAAAGCCGCGTCATCGAGCTGCGGTTCTTTGGTGGGTTGAGCGTGGAGGAAACCGCGTCGGTGTTGAAGGTGTCGCCGGCGACCGTGATGGGCGACTGGCGGCTGGGTAAAGCATGGCTGCAGCGCGAGATGCGCGGCGATGGCGGCCATGACGCCTGAACGTTGGCAGCGGATTGAAGAGCTGTATCACGCGGCGCGCACCAGGCCGCAAGGCGAACGAGCGGCGTTTCTCTCCGTGGCGTGTCGGGACGACGAGGCGCTGCAGCGCGACGTCGAATCGCTGCTGAACGAGTCGGTCTCCGACGACGGGTTCCTGGGCGGACCGGCGGGCGTGATGGCCGCGCGCAGTGCGATGGATGCGGCCCCCAGGGTCATGACGGGCCGGTCACTCGGTGGGTATCACCTGCAGATGCTGCTCGGTTCCGGCGGCATGGGTGAGGTGTACCGCGCCCGCGACTCGAAGCTCGAGCGCGACGTCGCGGTCAAGATCCTGCCGCACGCCTTCACGAGCGACCCCGATCGCCTCGCGCGCTTCGAGCGCGAAGGGCGCATGCTCGCCGCGCTGAATCATCCCAACATCTGCGCGATCTACGGCCTCGAAGAAGCGGACGGCCTGCGGTTCCTGATCCTCGAGCTCGTGGACGGCGAGACGCTGGCGCAGACGCTGAAGGCCAGGGGCGCGGGACTGCCGCTCGTCGACGCGCTCCCGATCGCGCGGCAGATCGCCGACGCGTTGGAGGCGGCGCACGAAAAAGGAATCATCCACCGCGATCTGAAGCCGGCGAACATCACGATCACGCCGGAAGGCGTGGTGAAGGTGCTCGACTTCGGCCTGGCGAAGCCGGCGAGCGGCGACGGCGCGGACCCAAATCTGACGGCGTCGCCCACGGTCACGATCGGCGGCAGGCAGGAAGGCGTGATTCTCGGCACGGCAGCCTATATGAGCCCGGAGCAAGCGCGCGGAAAGGCGGTCGACAAGCGCGCCGACATCTGGGCGTTCGGCTGCGTCCTCTACGAGATGTTGACCGGGCGCATCCCGTTTCCGGGTGAGACGGTCTCGGACACGATCGGGAAGATTCTCGAGCGCGAGCCCGACTGGTCGGCCCTCCCCGCGGAGACGCCCGCACCCATCCGACGAATCCTGGTCCGCTGCTTCGCGAAGGATCCGAAGCAGCGCCTGAGAGACATCGGGGACATCCGGATCGAGATCGACGCGATCGACGAAGTGCTGCCAGGGGCGCCAGAAGTGACGGCGGCGTCTCCCGCTCCAGCGAAGACCCGCACGATGTGGCTGCCGTGGGCCGCGTTCGCCGCGCTCGCGCTGGGTGTCGCCGTGTGGGACGCCAGGCGCCCGGTGGCGACACTGGAGAATCCGCTCGCCAACGCCCGGTTCACGCGCTTCACGGATTGGGAGGGCACGGAAGAGGGCGCCGAAATCTCGCCGGACGGGAAGTTCGTCGCCTTCCTCGCCGACCGCGAGGGCAAATTCGACCTCTGGTTGAGGCAGGTGGGCACCGGGAGTTTCTCCAATCTGACACGAAACTTCCCACCGCTGGCAGCCAGCGGGTTCATCGTACGGAAGCTCGGCTTTTCGGGAGACGGGTCGGCGATCTGGTTCAATCCCGCGGACGGAAAGCCGTTGTTGCTCATCGACCTCATCGGCGGCAATCCGCGGGCTTTCCTTGGCGAGGGCGCCAACATCCCCGCCTGGTCTCCAGACGGCACCCGCCTCGTCTACGTCTACAAATCGAATCGTGATGATCCGATGTTGATCGCCGATCGCACCGGCGCAAACGCGCATCAGATCCTCGCGCCTGGCGTACTCAAGAACAATAATCCCGTCTGGTCACCAGACGGCGAATGGATCTACTTCGTCCGCGGACCGGAGCCGCAGGACGAGATGAACATGAACGTGTGGCGCCTTCGACCCTCGGGGGGATCGCCGGAGCAGCTGACCAATCAGCACGCGGCCGTCAATTTCCTGGCCCCGCTCGATGCGCGAACGCTGCTCTATGTGGCACGCGCGGAGGACGGGTCGGGGCCGTGGCTGTGGGCGCTCGATGTCGAACGCAAGGTGGCACGTCGGGTGCCGTCGGGCGTCGACCAATACACGTCGGTATCGGCCAGTCGCGACGGCCGGCACGTCGTCGCCACCGTCGCCAACCCCAGCGCGAGCCTGTGGCGCGTTCCGCTACTCGACCGGCCCGCCGACGATCACGACGCCAAGCCCTACCCGCTGCCGGTGCCGACGGGTCGGGCGCTGGCACCGCGCTTTGGCGGCAGCGCGTTGTTCTATCTGTCGGCCCGTGGGACGGGGGACGGGCTCTGGAAGGTCCAGGACGGACAGGCGTCGGAAGTCCGGAGGGAGGTGGACGCGGCGTTGTACGAACCGCCCGCGGTCTCGCCGGACGGCAGCCGCGTCGTCGTCGTCGTACGACGAGAGGGGAAGCGGTACTTGTCGATCATGTCGGCGGACGGCACGAACGCACAGGCGTTGGCCCCGACCATCGAAGTGGCAGGGGCGTCCGGCCAGGGCACTGCGGACTGGTCACCGGACGGGGCCTGGATCGTGACAGGCGGCCGTGACGCGCAGGGTCCCGGTTTGTTCAAGATCCCGGTCGCAGGCGGTGGGCACACGCGCCTCGTCGCCGGTCAAGCCGTCAACCCGGTCTGGTCGCCGAACGGCAATCTGGTTGTGTATGCCGGTCGGTCTGTCGTCGGCCAGGTCTCGATCCTTGGAGTGCGGGCGGATACTGGCGCGTCTGTCGAGATGCCGCCTGTATTGGTCCGCCCGGGCGGCTATCGCTTCCTACCCAACGGATCAGGCTTGGTGTACTTGCCACGGATTCAGGGGTTGGACTTCTGGCTGCTCGATCTTGCGACGAAGCAATCCCGGCAGCTCACTCGCTTCAGCAATCAAGGCGCCCTACGGACGTTCGACATCACACCTGACGGGAAATACATCGTGTTCGACCGCTCGCGGCAGAATTCGAATATCGTCCTGATCGAGCTGCCGAGATAGTTGCACGGAAAGAGCGCGCTCCGACGGTGACGTTCTTAGAAGAGCACTTTCATCCCGAGTTGTAGTTGTCGCGAAGACGTAATCGTGCGCGTAATACGTCCGGCCGTGGCTAAAGGCAATTCATCCGCCGTTGCGGCGGCAAAGACCGTACGGTCAGGTGTTGCGAAATTCGGATGGTTCAGCAGATTGAACACTTCCAGGCGGAGCTGCACTTGTCCCCCGGCGCCGAGCGCGCCAACTCTGGTGTTCTTTACCAGCGAAACGCTCGTCATCGCATAATTCGGCCCGGTGAGAATGTTCCGGCCCGCATTGCCGAAGAAGCCTTGCGGCCCCAAGAGAAACGCAGCGGCATCGAAGTAGCGATCGGGCCCTCCAAACACGACGTCGTCAAGATTGACGCCCGGCTTGAGATTCGGCCGATCCTCACCTGAGGTATTGCCCGACCGCGACCAGTTCGTCGGGCCGAGCGCGGGAGTGAATGGCACACCGCTGCGCAGCGTCACGATCCCGTTGAATTGCCATCCTGCGAGCAGTGCGTGCCCTTTGCGGCCGGGCACATCCCATATGAAGTTCGAGCTGAACACGTGCCGCACGTCGAAGTCGGACCGCGCCCAGTCGATCTCGCGGTTGTAAGGATCCTGCGGATATACGGACGAGTTGTTGACGTCCATGACCAACTGCGCCTGCTGGTTGTCCATGGTCTTGCCGAGGGTGTAGGCGACCTGGAGCTGGTAGCGGCGGCTGAAGCGCTTCTGCGCACTGAGCTGCAGCGCGTGGTACTCCGAGTGTCCGCCGTTCGTGCGGTAATCAATCGGTCCGAAGGCCGGGTTGCGCCGCGGCGCGCCGGCGGGGAAGAACTTGGTGCCATCCGCCTGAATTTGCGGCACGAACGGATTGGCTTCAATCGCGCTGATTAGGTTGTACGCGCGCGAACCCGCGTAGCTGACGGTGGCCGTGAGCCGTCCGGCGAGCTCGCGCTGGGCGGTGACGTTGAACGTGAGGCCGTACGGCTGCTTGATGTTGTAGTCGAGGGTCCGGGCGCTGGCGGCGCCGGCCGTCAGCGAGGCTGGTCTGGGGAACGTCGGGTTGTTGATCGTCGCGGTGGCCGCGAATGGCGGCGAGAACGTGGCGATGAGGAACGCGCTGTTGAACGGGCCGTCGGTGTCGTGATAGTAGCCTGCGCCGCCGCGGATCGCGGTCCGCCCGTCGCCGTGCACGTCCCATGCGAAGCCAACGCGCGGCGCCAGGTTTCCGAGCGACGGATTCTCGCGAAACGGCGGTCCCACGGTGAACGACCTGTCCGTCAGGATGTTCCGCAGCGTGGTATCGAGCCCGCTCCTTTCGCGCGGCAGCGTGTAGAACTCGTACCGCAGGCCAAGGTTCAGCGTGAGTCGTTCCGCGGCGCGAAAGTCGTCCTGGACATAGAACCCGAAGAGCGTATTCGGCCGGACGCGCTCCAGTTCGGCGCCCGGCAGCACACCGACGAAGCGCGTGGGGGTCCCCGCGAGGAACGCCCGCAGGTTGGCGAACAGATAGCTGCCCCGGGTGTTGACCGCCGTCAGTTTGTTCGTGCGGAGATGCTCGATTAGCGCGCCGGTCTTGAGAAAGTGCCGGCCCTTTGCGTACGAGACGTCGTTCGACATGGTCCAGTAGAAACTGTTGCTCGTATTCGGGTTCTGGGCGGTGCCGCCGAGGAGGGTCAAGCCGGCGACGTTGATGACACCCATCTCGTTCTGGCCGTCGATGAACGCGAAATCAGGCGCGGGCGGAAACACAGTCAATTGTTCGAACCGCAGCCGGCTGTGTGAGAAACGCGTCGTGTTCAC
>JANPCT010000328.1:0-4393 GCA_031431095.1 Acidobacteriota bacterium
CGGCGTCCGGTCAGATCTACCTGAATGCCGACCGCGCCGTGGCGGCCGCCGGGAAGGGGGAAAAAGTCCTGCTCGTCCGCGTCGAGACGTCGCCGGAAGATCTGCGCGGCATGATCGCGGCCGAAGGCATCCTCACCGCCCGAGGCGGCGTGTCGTCGCACGCCGCGCTGGTCGCCCGGCAGATGGGCAAGGTCTGCGTCTGCGGGGCGGCGGCGGTCGAAGTCGACTACCAGGCGCGCACCGTGAAAGCCGATGGCCGGACGTTCAAGGAGGGCGAATGGATGTCGATCGACGGCACCATCGGGAAGGTCTATGCCGGCCAGGTGAAGACGGCGCCGTCGGAGATCGTCGCCGGCCTGATCCACGGCGACAAGGCGGCGCAGCAGACGGAGAAGTTCAAGAACTTCCAGCAGCTGATGAAATGGTGCGCGGCTGCGACGCGCATGAGCGTCCGTACCAACGCCGACACGCCGGAGCAGGCGGCGAACGCCGTCGCGTTCGGCGCCGTCGGCATCGGCCTGACCCGCACCGAGCACATGTTCTTCGAAGGGGATCGCATCGACGCGATGCGCGAGAT
Source organism: Acidobacteriota bacterium (assembly GCA_031431095.1). Taxonomy (GTDB): domain Bacteria; phylum Acidobacteriota; class Vicinamibacteria; order Vicinamibacterales; family 2-12-FULL-66-21; genus JAICSD01. Next base: position 578 of record JANPCT010000328.1, read on the forward strand.
GATCCTCGCCGAGACGATCGAGGAGCGGAAGGCCGCGCTCGCCAAGCTGCTACCCTACCAGCGCGAGGATTTCGCCGGCATCTTCCGCGCGCTCAAGGGCTTCCCGGCGACGATCCGCTTCCTCGACCCGCCGCTGCACGAGTTCCTGCCGCACACCAAGGAACAGCAGGCGGAGCTGGGGAAGAAGATCGGCGTCGCGGCGGCGCGCATCCACCAGCGCGTCGAGCAGCTGCACGAGTTCAACCCGATGCTCGGCTTCCGCGGCTGCCGTCTCGGCATCGGCTACCCCGAGATCTCGGCGATGCAGGCGCGCGCGGTGTTCGAAGCCGCGGCGGAGGTCCAGAAGGAAGGCATCAAGGTGCGGCCCGAGATCATGATCCCGCTTGTCGCCTTCAAGAAGGAGCTGGACCTGCAGATCGAGGTCGTGCACCAGGCGGCGCGCGAGGTGCAGGCCGAGAAGAAGGTCAAGCTGAATTACATGGTCGGGACGATGATCGAGATTCCCCGCGGCGCGCTGACCGCGGACGAAATCGCGCAGTCGGCCGAGTTCTTCAGCTTCGGCACCAACGACCTGACGCAGACCGGCCTGGGGATGTCGCGTGACGACTCGGGATCGTTCCTGCCGCATTACGAGGAGCTCGAGATCGTCAAGAAGAACCCATTCGCGACGATCGACGCCAGCGGCGTCGGGCAGCTCGTCCAGATCGCCGTCACCAAAGGGCGCGCCGCGCGGCCCGGCCTGAAGCTGGGGATCTGCGGCGAGCATGGCGGCGATCCCGCGTCGATCCACTTCTTCGAGAAGGTCGGGCTCGACTACGTCAGCTGCTCGCCGTACCGCGTGCCCGTGGCCCGGCTCGCGGCGGCACAGGCCGCCCTGCAGGTGAAGGTCGGGGATTGATCACGATTCACAAACACGACGGCGGGTCCACCCGGTGCGTTGACCGGGTGGACCCGGCCTGGCTGCAGCCGGACAGCGGCGTGTGGGTCTGGGTCGACCTCGACAGCCCAACACCGGATGAATCGCGCGTCCTCGCCGACGTGTTCCATTTCCACGAGCTCGCCATCGAGGACGCGATGAGCGAGGCGCACCACCCCAAGGTGGAGTCCTACGGCGACTATCTCTACCTGATCCTGCACGGCATCGACTTCGCCGCCGCCGAACACTGTTTCCAGACCAAGGACGTCGACTTCTTTCTCGGCGCGCAGTACCTCGTCACCGTGCATCCGGGCGTGTCGCGGACCCTGGGGTCGATTAAGGATGCCTGCGATCGCGACGACCGGCTGCTCGGCGAGGGCCCCGGCGTCCTGATGTATCGCATCATCGACAGGATGATCGACAATTACCGGCCTGAAGTCGAAAAGCTGGAGGTCCAGCTCGATGAAATCGAGGACGAGGTGTTCGCGCATCCCGACCAGCGCCTCGCGCGGCGCATCCTCAATTTCAAGAAGGACGTCTCGTCGCTTCGGCAAGTCGTGCTGCCGCAGCGCGACGCCGTCGGCCGGCTGGCGCGCCGCGAATTCCCGCTGATCAGCGAGCCGCTCGCCTACCGCTTCCGCGACGTCCACGATCATCTCGTCCGGCTGTCGGACGAGGCGATGTTCTTTCAGGACCGCATCACCAGCATTCTCGACGCCCACCTGTCGGCCGTCTCGAACCAGCTGAACATCGTGATGAAGGTACTGACCGTCATTGCGACGCTGTTCATGCCGCTGACCGTGCTGACGGGCATGTGGGGAATGAATGTCCCGCTGCCGCAGTTTCCCGGCGGCGAGGCCGCGCAGTTCTGGTGGATTGTCGGCGGCATGCTCGCCTCCTCGATTGGTATGCTGGCCTTCTTCCGGCGCAAGACGTGGATCTGAGTAATCGGGCGACGTGAAACCCGGCTACCTGTTTCGACGATAACCAGTGTCAAGAATCCATCGTCTACCGCCAGACCTGGCGAACCAGATTGCCGCCGGCGAGGTGGTCGAGCGGCCGGCATCGGTGGTCAAGGAGCTGGTCGAGAACGCGATCGACGCCGGCGCGCGCCGGATCAACATCGCCGTCGAGATGGGCGGCAAGAAGCTGATCCGCGTCGAGGACAACGGCGAGGGCATGGACCCGGACGATGCGCGGCTGGCGATTGAGCGGCACGCCACGAGCAAGATCACTCACGCGGCAGACCTCGGCGCGATCAATACGCTGGGTTTCCGCGGCGAGGCGCTGCCCAGCATCGCGTCGGTGTCGCGCTTCACCCTGCGGAGCCGCACCCGCGGTCTCCAGAGCGGCACCGAAATCACGGTCAACGCCGGCGTGATTGCGTCGGTGCGAGAAGTGGGCGCGCCTGAAGGCACGTGCATCGAGGTCGCGGATCTGTTCTACAACCTGCCGGCGCGGCGGAAGTTCCTCAAGTCCGACACCGCCGAAACCACGCAGATCTCCCGGCTGGCGACGCAGATGGCCCTTGGCTACCCCGAGGTCGGGTTCACGGTGACCAGCAGCGGCCGCAGCCTGCTGCAGTGCACGCCGGTGGCGACACTGCGCGAGCGCTTCTTCCAGCTGTACGGCGACCGCCCCGATCTCGTCGAGGTCCGCAAGGAAGCCGGCGGGTTGCAAATCGAAGGCTATGTCGCCGCCCTTGGCGATCAGGGCCCGACACGCGGTGCGCAGAACGTCTTCGTCAACCGCCGCATCGTCAAGGACCGTACGATAGCGCACGCGATCATCGAAGCCTACAGCGTGGCGACGATCAAGGAACGAAGCCCCGAGGTGCACCTCTTCCTGCGCATCAGTGCGGAGCGCGTCGACGTCAACGTTCACCCGACCAAGGCGGAAGTACGTTTCCTCGAACAGTCGCTGGTGCACGAGGTCCTGCGCCGCGCGCTCGGCGAAGCGCTCGGGCAGGGGAGGGCGCCGGAGCTGCAATTCCGGCTCGAACAATCCGATTCGCTCGATCCGCGGGAACCGCGCCCGATGACCATCCCGGGCGTTCTGGCGGGCGCGTCCGTGGGGAATCGCTGGACGCCCGACCCTGGCTTGCGGGACGCAGGGGCCTGGACGCCGGGACCAGGGCATCAGGGACCGGAAGGAGAACCCCCCGCCCCCTGGACACCGGAGCCGGGCAGCCAGGCACCGAGGGGCAGCGCGCCGGTTGACATCCGTCCGATGATTCCGCTGGGGCAGTTCCGCGACACCTTCATCATCGCGGTGGACGACGAGGGGGTGGCGATCATCGATCAGCATGTCGCGCACGAGCGCGTCCTGTTCGAACAAGTCATGGAGCGGCTGACCGCGGGACGCATGGAAAGCCAGCGTCTGCTCACACCGATATTGCTCGACCTGTCGCCGGCGCAGCGCGACGCGCTCCGGCTGCATGGCAAGACCCTCGAGCGCTTCGGCATCGAGCTCGAAGAGTTCGGCGGCGACAGCGTGCGGCTTTCCGCCCTGCCGGCGCTGCTCGACCCCGCTGAGTGCGAAGCCACGGTACGTGCCCTGGCGGAGGACCTCGAGGGGCTTGCCGGCGGCACCGGCGTGGACGAGGCGCTGCGGAAGATTGCCGCGACGATGGCCTGCCATGCCGCGGTGAAGGCCAACTACCCGCTCACGCTGGAGAAGATGCGCTACATCCTGGAGGAGCTGCGCCGGACGGCGTATTCGAGTGTGTGTCCGCACGGCCGGCCGGTCGTCCTGCGCCTGACGCGCCGCGAGATCGAGAAGAACTTCCAGCGAATCTGACCGATCGAGCTCTGCAGTATGCGATCTGCCCTTGACGGATTGCGCGCAGAAGCTTACTCTGCAGTCTCTCCCTGTAATTCGAGTAAGTCCAAGCGATAAAG
>JANPCT010000329.1:0-2239 GCA_031431095.1 Acidobacteriota bacterium
CGAGCAGGAGGTGCCTGCGTCTGCGCGGCCGGGCCCACGCCGGCGACCGCGAGATAGAGGACGAGCAGTTTCTCTCGAAGTGATGTCATAGGTCAGGTACGTCGACTCAGAGTATGAACGGCATCGAAGCCTGGCAGGGTGGCGTGACCCGCTAGGGCTTCGACGAGCCGCCGCCGGGAATGCCGCCCAACGCTTGTATGCCTTGCTTTTTGCTTCGCACCAGCCGATCGAGACGCAGGAACTCGGCACGCTCACGGTCCGCATCCGCCTGGCGGCCCGCACGTTGATAGGCGCGAGCGAGCATGAACCGCATCGACGGGCTGTCGGGCGCCAGGCGCACGCCGGTTTCGAACTGGCCGATCGATTCGGCGGTGCTCCCCGTTTCGAGCAGCACCTGTCCCAGCGCCCGCCTGCCGGTAAAGTCGCGCGGATCGAGCTCGACGGCGCGCTGCGCCCACGGCCGTGCCGCGTCCCAATCCGATCGCTTCAGATATTCGAACGCGATCTGAAGGATCGACGGGATGTGATCCGGCGAGACCTTCAGTTCTTGTTTCAGCTCGTCGATTCCCGCGTCTGGCTGCTGGTCGAGCAGGTATACGCCGTACGTATAGTGCACGTTCGGCGCGTCCGGATATCGTTGGACCAGCGCCTCGAAGGCGGGTTTCGCCGCCGCCGGCTTTCGCGCGGCGTGATAGTAGCCGCCGCGGCCGGCCATCATCACCATCTCGCGCCGATCCGCTGGCAGTTCGGCCGGGACCATCGGAATACGAAGCAGTGCCATCCCGAACGCTTCGATCACGCGCGGGCTGTCGTTCCCGTCGCGCGTGAAATTCTGCAGCGCCGCGAGCGCGAACTCGTATTTCTCGAGGCGGGTCAGTGTGATGGCGGTGTGATATGCGATGGCATCGACGAAATCCTTTGGCTCCGTCACGCCGAGATCGTCGGCACGCGTCAGGTCGGCCAGCGCGCTCTCGTAGTCCTTCAGCTGGAACTCACAGAGCCCTTTGAAACCATGCGCGGCGGCATGCCTGGGCTGCAACCGCACGACACGCGCGAATGCCTGTTTGGCCTCGGCGAACTTATCGATTTCATACAAGGCCGTGCCGAGGAACCAATATCCCTCCACCCAGGACGGGCGGAGACGGACCGCCTTGTCGTACAACAGGATGGATTCGTCGATCCGTCCGGCGTCCCTCGCCGCCCCAGCCTCCCGGACGGTGCGAGCGAAGTCCGCGCTCGGGGGCGCCGCGGCGCGTGCGGACGGTCTCGGGGCGCCGGCCGCCGGCGGGCGGCTCTGGGCCAGCACGACCGGCGTACCGGGCAGCAGGCACAAGGCGGCGAGCGCGACGAACCGGGGGGCCTGTTTCATCATTGCCCGCCGCCACCGCCGCGAGGCTGGCGTTCCTGTTCCTTCTGGCGCAGCCGCTCGGCGATCGCCTTTTCCCGGTCGCCGTCCTCTTTGCGATTCAATCGGTAGTAACACGATCCGAGCAGCACGTGGGCCGCGGTGTAATCCGGGGCATCGGCGACGACCTGCTCCAGCAGCGCGCGTGAGTCGTCCAGATTCCCCAGCGACATCAGCGCCCCAGCCAGGCCGAAGCGTGCGGTCACGTCCTGCGGTCGCAGTTGCACCGCACGCCGCAGATAGAGGGCCGATGCCTCGTGACGCTCGTCGCGCCGCAGCAGCGCGCCGAGCTGGAGGTTGGCTTCGAAATCGTTGGGCGCCGCGGCCACGGCGCGCTGCAGTTCGCGCATCGCCGCCTCGTGGTCGCCCGAGGCGAGCAGCGCGCGAGCGTAGACCGTGTGTACCGTGGGCAGCGCCGGATTCATGTCGAGCGCCTTCTTGACTTCGGCGATCGCGGCGGAGTATTCGCGGGACTCGATGAGCGCCGTCCCCATGAGCAGATGACCCTCCGCCGACTCCCCGTTCTTGAAGATGCTATCCAGGTAGACCTGCGCCCGCGCTCGCTGCTCGGTCCGCAGCAACGCCGTGCCGAGCACGTAGGCGAACCCGAGGTCGTCTTGAAACGCCTGGTCCCGAGGGGCCAGCAGGTCGACGACCTGCTGGAACCGGCCGCTTTGGAGGAGCGCGTCGCCCAGCAGCAGCAGGCCGGCTTGGTTGTCGGCGTCGACGTTGAGGACCGCCTGAAAGGCTTCGATCGCGTCGGGTAGCCGGGCGGCCTTGTAGTAGGCCAAACCAAGGTTGAATCGAATCGTAGGGTTGGCCCGGTCGACGGCG